>JALZIO010000047.1 GCA_030860245.1 Actinomycetota bacterium
GTTGTCGCTCGCAGCCCGGGCATAAAGGGGCCGAATCCGAACCACCTCGAGAAACAAAGAAAGGGCACGACTGGCGATGCCCCGCCCCCATACGGCACGGTCGATCCAGTACGTGACCTCGGTCTGCCCCTCGACGACGAAGCTGGCGATGCTGCCGACCAACTCGCCCTCCCATGTGATTGCGCGCAGCGTGTTCTCGGGCGACTCCATCACCCTCACCATGTGTGCGTCGAACCGCTGCCGGTCATCCGGGTCTTCGGGCGTGAATGCTGCCATTCTGACCGACTCCGGATCGCTCCACTGGCGAAACAGCGCGTCCAGATCAGACTCGTGCACCGGCCGTAGTATCATCGCCTGCTCGCCAATCTCGTTCACGATTCGGACCCTACTAGACGTTGTTATCCCGGCCTCTCGTACCCGGCCCCTCGAGGCCCCTGTCAAGGCTGCTCTGCTTCGCTCCACATCTGCTACGCAGACTTCGGCCTTGACAGCGACACGGGGCCGGCTGATTGGCAGTTACGGAACGACGTGGCCGTTCCCGTTGTTGCACAACGGCTGTTTCAGATCGTGCAGGCTGGGTCAAAGAAAAGTCAAAAAAACTCCCTGCAACCCTCTGTTCAAGTCCGACCCCATCCGGCCCACACTGGCCCCTCGGAAACACGTCCTGACCTGCGCCAAACCTACTGATTTGGTCATTCATAATCCTCACCGTCCGGATGGTCTCGCACATCTGATAAGGGTGAGGTCGATGAGTGTGAACCATCGGTGCCGTTGCGCGTCAGCCCATGCCGTCCCGTGTCGGTACCGTGAGAGGCTGCTAAAGAATGCAATACGCCGCCAACCATTGAGAGTCGAAATGCCTGGTCACGGAGCAATGGGCACGACAGCCCAGGTACCGAATACGCACCGGACTTGCTTTGCAAGCAGGGGTCGGCGGTTCGAGTCCGCTCCGCTCCACTCACGATCCGCTCCACTCCATGAGAAAGGGTTCTCAACAGCGTTCCACGACTCGCTGACACCAGACAGCATCGCCGCCTTCGGTCAGAGCGACTATTCGAGGCCGAGTTCTTGAAGAAGTCGCTTTAGGGACGTGGCGCCCGATCGAAAAGGCATTTCCCTGCTCGCCGTGGCGGGTCGATTCGCTCGCCTGGGCGTGATCGGCTTCGGCGGCCCCGCGGCCCACGTTGCGCTGATGCACCGTGAGTTCGTCAAACGTCTTCACTGGATCGACGAGAAGCGTTTTCTCGATCACTTCGCGATGACCAACCTGATTCCGGGTCCCAATTCCACCGAGCTGGCAATGATCCTGGGCAAGGAAGCAGCGGGACTGCCCGGACTCATCGTCGCGGGCGCTTCTTTCATCATCCCCGCCGCGACCATCGTCCTCGCTCTCGCTTACGCATACGTCGAGTACGGATCGACACCCGCGGGTGAAGGGCTCATGTACGGCATCGAGCCGGTCGTGATCGCGGTCGTGCTGCATGCGCTGATCGATCTCGGGCGCGAATCGTTACGCCGGACCTCGTTGGCGACAATCGCGATCGGGGCTGCGACCGCATACCTCCTCGGTGTGAATGAGTTGCTGGTGCTGTTCGCCGGCGGCATCGTGATGCTCTTGCCACGCATTACACGCTCGAACGCGGTGATTGCCCTGCCCCTCGGAACCTTCGCGGCTGCATCCGCCAACGACATCTCGCTCGAGCGGCTCTTCCTCCTGTTCTTCAAGATCGGCGCGGTCCTCTACGGCAGCGGCTACGTACTGCTGGCATTCCTGCGCGGCGACCTTGTTGAGCGCCTCGGCTGGCTCACCGAGCAGCAGCTGATCGATGCGGTCGCAGTGGGCCAGTTCACGCCCGGGCCTGTATTCACGACTGCGACCTTCATTGGCTATGTAGTAGCCGGACTGTGGGGAGCCGCGCTCGCGACCGCCGGCATATTCATTCCTTCGTTCTTGTTCGCCGCCGTGGTCGGACATCTCGGACCCAGGTTGAGGGAGCGGCCGTCGACGGCAGCGTTCTTGGATGGTCTGACGGCCGCTGCTCTCGGGCTCATGGCGGGCGTGCTGTGGCAACTAGGTCGAGGAGCAATCGTTGATCCGGTAACGGCTGGACTTGCCCTCGCCGCGCTGGTGGTGCTCGTCCGGTTCGAAGTCAACTCGGTTTGGTTGATCGTGGTCGGTGCGGCAGTCGGATTGGCTTTGGCATAACCTCTCTCTGCGTTCAACATGTTCGCGGGCGTGAGCGTAAGCAAGCACCTCAGCCACCCGGGGGGCGCTCGGCCACACGTGCGATTTCGGAGAGCAGTTATCAGAGAGAAACCGCCGCAGCAGCGGCCGGGAACGCAGGTCCGGTGAAGAGCGCGGCGATCCCAAGGTCTCATCAGATCAGCCTCGTGTGTGGGACTCCGACAGCATGAGGATTCTGATTGCCGATGACGAGCCCATCTCCCGGCTCATCATCCAGGCGGCGCTGCGAAAGCTCGGATACCAATGCGAGACTGTCACCGACGGGCTCCAGGCCTGGGACGCCTTCCGCTCCGGCCGTCCCGACGTGGTCATCAGCGATTGGATAATGCCCGGTCTGACCGGACTGGAACTGTGCCGCAGAATTCGAACCCACACATCAGGTGCCCACACCTACTTCATCATGGTCAGCGGCCTGGGAGACCACGACCAGATCGTCGAAGGGATGGACGCAGGGGCCGACGACTATCTCCTCAAACCGCTCGACCTCGACGACCTCCCGATTCGTCTGATTGCCGCCGCCAGGGTCGCGTCTCTGCACCGAAAATTGGCGCAACAGCGAACCGAACTGGAAGACCTTAACCACGAGCTCGTTGCCACCGCCCTGCGGGATCCGCTCACCGGATTGGGTAACCGCAGGGCCCTCGAAGAGGAACTTGACCAACTAGGGGCAAGAGCGACCCGCTACGGGCACCGCTACTGCATAGCTCTGCTCGACGTCGATCACTTCAAGTCTTACAACGACACCTACGGCCACCAAGCCGGCGACCAGGCCCTCCAAACTGTCGCGGCCCAGCTAAAGAGCCAGGCTCGCGGCGGAGACGAGCTCTTCCGCTACGGCGGCGAAGAGTTCTTGTGCGTCTTCCCCGAACAATCCCTTGCCATCGCCACCATAGCGGCCGAACGCATGCGAACCGGCTTGGCCCTGCTCGCCATCCCGCACACCGCTAACTCTCTTGGTGTGCTCACCTTCAGCGCCGGCCTGGCCATGCTGGACCGCGGCCAAACCAGAACCGTGCGTGAGGTGGTCAAGGAAGCAGACAAAGCCCTCTACCGAGCCAAGCAACTTGGCCGCAACCGCGTCGAGCACCTGGCCTTGCATCCCGCCCCCTAGGACGTGCCCAACTTGCGCTGGCTCAAGCGATCGAGCCGGAAGTTCCACGATCGAGTTCGTCTAGAGGGCTACCGCGCCGATTTGAGTATGTGCCGCAGGCTTGAATACCGGTCCCCGCATCCTTGGTTGAAGGTATGACGTTGGGAATTTGCCCGTGCAGCATCTGATGGCAATAGGCCTCCGCGCCACAGTCCGATCCGTCGTTAAGGAGAGCTACCCTGCGTGAAAGCCTAGTTTTAGCAGGGCCACTCGGTCGGCCTCGGCTTTCGAAGCCTCGTCAAGTAGGTTGTTGGCCCGCGCGACAAGCGCCTCGGCGGTTTCCGATCCGTCCCAACATGCGAGGCCCACAGAGCATGTCTGGTCCTCCAACGTGGCGCGCCGCACTTTCTCAATGATTGCCTGTGCCTCATCCAATGAACAGTCGGTGAGAAGTAAGGCAAACTCATCATCTCCGTAACGGGCGAGCAAATCAACATCCTTGATTTGCTCATCGCAAGCCGCTGCAACGTCTTTCAAGAATTGATCACCAGCTCGATGTCCGTTGCCGTCATTGAACGCCCTGAAGTTGTCGATATCAAGGATAGCGACCGACACCGGCCTTCCGGATCGGTGGGAGCGAGATAGCTCTCTGGTGAGCTCTTCGTCCCAGGCTCGGCGGTTGGGCATCCCCGTCAGCGCGTCCATGCGTGCAACCTCATTCAATCTCGCAACCAGCCTTCTGATTTCGGTGACCAGTCGTTGCACCGTGAAGCCGATCAGTGGTCCTAAGCTCGCCCACATGAGAACTCGTCGCCATTCGGTCGGAGGATAGCGAGGTTCGCCCAACAAGATGATCGGGACGGCGAAAGTCAAGACCATGGCCGCAAATGCAAGGGTAAGCTGGAAGGGCGTCCCGTACAGGGCCAGCCAAAGGATCGGAAGCAGGGCCAGCAGTCCATAACCAGAGCCTGCACCGCCCTCCGCATGCCGTAGGAAGGGGATCACGGCGAAGAAGGCGAGGGGCGGGATCGCTTGTAGGTAAGAGGGGTGTTTGGGCCAGGGGAAGAAAGCGGCTGCGGCGATTATCAAGATGGAGATCGCCGCGGCAGTCAGCAACGGGACAACATGTTCGCCGAGTGGCTGTATCGGGACGAGCGCAAACGCGAGGCAAATTGCCAGGCCGAACGGCGCGCTACGGCCCCTAAGGCCGGAACGCGCCAGAGGCCGGGAATCGTCCATTCGTAAAGCATTCGGCGTTTTAGCCCATCGGCTTTACCCAAAGAGCGGAACACGGCCGATTATTGTCAAAGGAGGCATTCCTTCCCCCCGATGCCTTGACTCAGTATTAGAAGACTCTCATCCTCGTCTCATCCTCGTCTCATCCGCCGTAGCTACCTTTGTACTACCGGCCGAACCCGGGAGACAGAGCCCGGGCAAGACAAGGCTAAGGCAAGAAAGAAGGAGATCATGAGCAAAGCACAGGGAACCATGAACAAAGCACAGAGAACTCTGAACCGGTTTGCAAGAGGAGCGGTTCTGTTGCTCTCCGGCCTCTTCGCCTTCGGGGCCCTCGGCGTCGCCTACGGGGCAGGTCCGAAGGCAAGCGACGACTTCGCGGCCAAACGGGAGAACGACGACGTTGAGCTGGTCGCGGTGATGGACGACGACGATGGTGGTGACGACACCAGCGACGACGATGATGGCGGTGGCAACGGCGACACCAGTGGATTCACGAGTGGCGTCAACAGCAACGACCGCACCGGCAGCGGGCACTCTCGGGTCAGCCGTGACCGGGACCGGAGCCGGGGTGACAACACCCGAGACCGTACGCGCGACGGCAAGGGTGGTCCGAAGCGGGATTGGAGTGCCAACCGCACCAACGACCGTTCGCGCAACGACACCCGCTGAGCCCATTTTGGTTTGCGAGTGAATGGGGAGCGCCGGTGACGGCGCTCCCCGAGCGGTTCCCTACCTTCCATTGAAAGAAACCATCGAAAGAGGCGACGAATGAGAACGAGCTGGGACTTCGAGCAGGGCGACGACATCGTTCCCGGGCGGGTGGCGCTCAGGCGGCTCGGTGGCGGCCATCGCTACGAGGCTTACCTCGCCTGGGACGAGAAGCTGTTCTCCCTTGTGGTCGTCAAGATCGTCAGGCCTGATCAAGTCGACCACTCCTCGGTACTGCGGGGGCTTGCGCGAGAGATTCGCATGCTCGACCGCCTGAACCACCCCGTCCTTCTTCGCAGCTTCGACGCTGTTCTCGACGGACCTCGCCCCCATTTGGTGCTCGAGCACCTCGAAGGGCCGCGGCTCTCGACGCTCTTGAGGAAGTATGGGCGGCTTCCGCTGGAACAGCTCCTCCCGTTGGCGCTCGAAGTCTGTTCGGCCCTCCACTACCTTTCGACCGAGGAGATCGCCCACTTGGACGTCAAACCCAGCAACATCATCATGGGGGCGCCGCCTCGGTTGATCGATCTCAGCATCGCCCGAACCTTCGACGAAGCGGCGGCTCTGGACTCGGCGGTGGGAACCGACGCTTACATGGCCCCCGAGCAATGTGAGCTTTCAGCGAGCCGGCCCCCCGGTTCGGCTGCAGACGTCTGGGGGCTCGGGGTGACCCTCTTCGAGGCGTGCGCCGGCTATCTTCCATTCACCCAGGGCGTGGACGACGACGCCGCCGAGGTAACGTGGCGGTGGCCGCAGATCGTAGAAGAGCCCGCCGACCTTCCTCGAGCAACACTCGATGCGGTCGCCAAGCCGATCTACGCCTGTCTCGACAAGGACCCGCTCGTTCGCCCGAGTCCTGCTCAGCTTGCCCAGCTATTGGAGCCACTCGTCGGCAGCCTGCCGAAACCCGTCCTCGGCCTACTCAAGCCCCGCCTGCATTGAGGGTGTGAGCGACATGACCAGCCGTGGACGCCTCATCGCCCTCCTCGTGGTTGGCGGAATCGGCCTGCTCGGTGGTGCGCTTACCGGTTTGGTGCGGCCCGAGGAACCCTCTCCCATAGCCCCAATCGAGCTGCGTTCAGAGCGAATCGCAGAGCCGGCGAACCGCTCCCCCGTTGATCTCGCCGGCCGGGAGCCCGGGCCGGCGACCGGAGCCTCCCGCAACGACGACGATGCCGCCCCCGGCGGCCGCCGTGAGCGGATCGAACGCGACGGCGACGAGTCCGAGGACGACGACGACGCATCCCAGGGGGATGACGCCGGATCCCGTGGCGATGACGATGAATCCCAGGGGGACGACGACGAATCCCGAGGTGACGACGACGGATCCCAGGGGGACGACGACGAGTCCGAGGACGATGGCCCGGGCGAAGGAACCGCAGGCCCCGCGGCCCGATCGAGGGCCACCGGCGATCCGAGCTCCGATGGCGAGGACGATAGCCCAGAGGGCGGCGTCGACACAGGGGATGAGGGGGACGAGGATGATGACACCGACGATGAAGGGGGTGACGA
>JALZIO010000233.1 GCA_030860245.1 Actinomycetota bacterium
TGGCGGCTCACTATCAGGAACGCAAGCGTGCGACCGTGGCAGCAAGCGACTCCGTATCGGAAGGTGCTCTGGAGGGCGGCTAGATCCGTTCCGTTTATCTCGACTGGAGGAGTCCGGGGTTGCTCGAGCTCATAGAAGTGTCCCGCCGCTACGGCGACGTCGTTGCGCTCGAGGGTCTCTCTTTACGCGTGCCCAAGGCGCGCATGGTCGGTTTCGTCGGGCCCAACGGCGCCGGCAAGACGACTGCCATGCGCATCGTGCTGGGTTTGCAGGAACCCGAGGCCGGCGAAGTCAGGTGGGAGGGCCGCCCGTTGGATGTCGATGTGCGCCGCCGAATCGGCTACATGCCGGAAGAGCGAGGCCTCTATCCCAAGATGCGTGCGCTCGAGCAACTCACCTACCTTGCTCGGCTCAGCGGGCTGGACGCCGGTGCTGCTCTCTCGAGCGCGAATTTGTGGGTCGAACGCTTTGGATTGCAGGAGCGCGCCAACGACAGGGTCGAGACGTTGTCACTCGGGAACCAACAGCGTGTTCAGCTCGCAGTGGCGCTGGTGCACAACCCCGACCTGCTGGTTCTGGACGAACCCTTCTCGGGCCTCGATCCGGTTGGCGTCGACCTGATGAGCGATGTGCTGAAAGATGAGGTGGCGAGCGGCGCCGCAGTCATGTTTTCCAGTCATCAACTCGAGCTCGTCGAGAGGATCTGCGACGACGTCGCCATCATCAACAACGGGCGGCTCGTCGCCTCAGGAACTGTGGACGGTCTGCGCTCGACGGGCGAGCGCCTGATTCGGTCGAGGGGAGCCAAGGTGGGTTACGGAGGTTGCAGCCATTCCCGGAGTCACGGTGCGGGCCAGGACTGCGGGCTCGGTCGTGGTGCGGCTCGACGGCTCCATCGAGGACGAGCAAGTGCTTGATGCCGCCCGAACGGGTGGGTCTGTGAGCCATTCTCCGGACGCACACGCAGACGAAGCTCCGCGATGCCTGGCGAGCGGACAGATGAGGTCATTGAAGGTCAGCGGCCCTTGGCCACTGCATAGTCTTTCGTGCGATCCATTCCATCTTCGGGCTGGTGAAATTCGTAGCGTCCCTTGCCGCTTGCCTTTGCCATGTACATCGCAGCGTCCGCGTTGTGCAGCAGTTGCTCCACCGCGTCGGCGCCCGAACCACTGAAGGCTATGCCGATGCTGGCCTGGGTGCATGTCTCCTTGCCATGCCAGGTGAAAGGGGTCCCGATCAACTCATTTATGCGCTCCGCGGTTGCGGCCGTGTCGGCGACCACAGCGGCGTCTTCCAGCAGAACTACGAATTCGTCCCCGCCCACACGTGCTGCGGTGTCGTTGGACCGCAGGCACGACCTCATGCGCTGCGCGGTTTGAATGAGAAAGTTATCGCCGGCGGCATGCCCCAGGGTGTCGTTGATGTCCTTGAAGCCGTCCAGGTCGATGAAGAGTACCGCTAAACGCTGATTGAGCCGTTTCGAGCGAGCCAGGTATTGCTCCAGTCGATCCATGAGCAGAGCTCGGTTGGCCAAACCGGTCAGCGGGTCATGAAGGGCTCGATGGCGCAGTTGGTCCTCCAAATTCTTACGATCCGTGATGTCACGATAATTGGAGACGAGACCTTTAACACTCGGATCATGCAGCAGGTTGGTCACGGTCAACTCTATCCAGCGCCAAGTTCCGCCCTTGTGCTGCAGGCGCAGTTCCCTCCTTGTGGCGGTGCCCGGGCGGTTGACAATTGTGGCCAGCAGCTCGCGGGTGCTGTGGAGGTCCTGGGGATGGACCAGGGCCAAACTGCTCGTGCCGACTTGCTCTCCTGGGTGAAATCCCAAGACCTTTTCCACGGAGGGAGTGATGTATTCAATGGTGGCGGTGGCGTCCAGCACGGCTATCACATCGGCTGTGTCCTGCACCAGTGAGCGGAAGCGACGCTGTTGCAGAGCTGCCGCCTGCTCTATTTCCTTGCGTTCCGTTACGTCTAGCATCACCCCCCTGTAGAAGAGCTCGTTGCCGGAGTCACGGAAGAGGGTGAACTCATCGCTGATCCAGACGACTCGTCCGTCGCGAGCGAACATGCGGTATTCAAGGACGCGCTTGCACTCAGTGCCGCCCCTGATTGCTGCCTGCTCTTCTCTAAAAAGCCTGTCTTTGTCGTCTGGATGAAGCTGTTCTAGCCACAGCTGCGATGTGAACTCTTCGGGCGTAAAGCCGAGGATCGGGTGAACCTGTGGGCTGATGAACTCCCATTCTGCGGTTTCACCTACGCCGGCGATGTAGGTGATGGCGGGAACCTGCTCGACAAGTGCCCTGTAGTCGATGTCCGAATCGACCGAGGACTGCTCGGCAGGCTGTGTGGCAGACCGGCTTGCTCGGCGTTCACGGGTGGACCAGGGACGCCTCGCGTAGAGGCGTACCGTCCCGGCAGCCCATGCACTCCAAGTGGGAGCGCTCGGCAGGATTCTCATCCCTATCCATCGGCCCAAAGCGCCGCCGGATTAAGGGATTTAATGGAAGAAACGACTCAAGACCGTGAACCCGGCTGCGTGAGCTCGTAGACGTTCCCGTCTGGAGCTCTGAAGTGCGCCCAGGCATCTCCGGTTGGCTCCCACCGCTGAACACCTCCGATGAACTCCGCCCCGCCGCTCTCGAGCGCCGCACGGGCGGCGTCGATGTCGTCGACGAGGAACCCCCCGACGGGGCCGCTGTCGAAATGGGTGTGACTTTCGTCCGAGGGGCCGAAGATCTCGACCCTGCCCCCATCGGGAAGCTTGAACACAGAGAAGGCCGGCTCGTGATGATCAAGCTCGAGGCCCATAGCGTCCCTGTAGAAGTTCAACATGTCATCGTATTGATCGGTTCGCGTGCCCAACCAAACCAGCCCCTTGATCAACTCTGTCATTTCTCGTGGCTCCTCTCCTCGTTGGGGTGGGTCACAACTCGTCCTTTCCGGAGCACGGTCCTTCCCAACGGTCTCCGGGCGATTGCTTCACGTAACGACGACGCCTCGATCACCACCAGGTCCGCCTCGATGCCTTCTTCCACCTGCGCCCGCCCGTCACATATCCCTCCCAACAACGCGTCCTCGTCGTCAACGTGGGCGGCGATGCCGGCCAGGAAGGCTGCCTCGAGCAGATCGGCGTCCCCATAGGGATAGAAGACGTCCCCGACGTTGTCGCTGCCGAAGCGCACCGGAACCCCGGCATCGAGCATCTCTCGCACAAGGGTGATGCCGCGCCTCCGGGGCGTCGCTGTTCCTCGATCCTGCAGGTACAGATTGAGGGCGGGGAGCGCTACCACCGTCACCCCTGCGTCTGCAAGCTTGGCGATGGTGCTTGCCGCGGTGTCGGGGGTCATCGTTGCCAGCGCGCAGCAGTGGCTCGCGGTGACCCGGCCCTGAAGGTTTCTGGTGAGGCACGCATCGGCGAGCTCCTCGAGGAAGAATCCAGAGTCGCCTTTCTCGTCGATATGAAAGTCAGCATCTACCCCCAGCTCGTCCGCAAGGTCGAGAATGGCGTGCATCGATGCTCGGGGATCCTCATGGAACGGAATCACAGTGCCAATCATGTCGGCTTCGCCGGCCACGGCGTCGGCTACCGCCAGGCGCCCAGACCTCGAGCTGGGATCGAGGTGAGCCGTGGCGAAGGCGACGATGGAAACATCGAGCACGTCTTCGAAACGGCGGCGCGCCCGGCCGACTGCGCGCAGCGGCTTCCATCCCACAATGGGATCTACGTCGACATGGGTGCGAAGGCGCGTCGTGCCGTGTGCGCAGGCACGGCGGAAGAGTCTGCAGGC
>JALZIO010000254.1 GCA_030860245.1 Actinomycetota bacterium
GCATGTGGTGATGGTCGCTACTCGAGCGACGGCAGACCGTGTAGATGGGATCTTCGAATCCGCTAACGCGGGTTCCACCACAATCCGGGCCGAGGGCGGCGTTGGCCCGTCGGTACCAGCACGTCCATCTTCCCCGGTATCTGTCGGGGGCGTTCGCGTCGGTGCCCACGATGGTCAGGTACCCGGCCCAGCGGTGCTCTGCTAGCTTCGCATCGAGCAAGCCGGCGTTGCGTCGTGCGCAGGCATCAGAGTCCTTCTTATGAGGGGTCTTGATGCTGGTCGCCGAGACGGTTCGACCGCTCGATCGATGCATGAGGATCACCTGCACGGCACCGGCGTTGTCGTCCCTCGAGCATCGACGCGCAAGAGCGGGGCCGCCGTACCCTCGAAAGGTTCGGTCGCGCAAGAACCCAAGAGCAGTGTGATCCCAGGCGACAGCGCGCGCCAGCGCCTTCTTCCCGCGTCGCGAGACAAACGTTCGAGCGGCCCAGTCCCCACCGAACCCATTCCCTTGATCCTCGAAACGATCGAGCATTTCGTCGATCCCTCCGGCAGGTATGTCCTGAAGCAAAACAATTGCGGGGCTATCCAGCTGCTGTGAGTCGCGCACGTGGTCGATCCATGCCGTCCAGTCGTTTTCCAACGCGTGGATGTTGAAGTTGTAAATCGCAAGCGGTGTAGAGCTGTCAGCGCGAGGCGCTCCGCTAACCTCAGCGCGGCGAAGGCGTGACTCTCGGGCGTCGGGTGTCGACACGCAAGCGATAACAACGCTCATGCAGATAGCGGCCGCGACAGCGCGCATAACCACAATCTAGACCGGAGTAGAACCTTCGCCTGGTCTCCGTTCAGGAGTTCACACGAATTTCTCCCGAATGATCAGGAGCCGCAACGTAATCGTCTCCTGGGCGCTCGCGCTTATTCACCGTGTGGCAAAGAAGAGTTCCTAGCATCGGAGTCTGCCGAGAGCAGCTTCCCATCGAAGGGAGAGCCCGTGAGCAGACGCATTGTGCAACCGCTGATCCTTCTCATCTCGTTCGCTTCGACGTCCCCCAGTCCCATCGCCCTCGCCGACATTGGTGAGCGCGATCGATGTCTCGGATCGAGGGTGACCATCCCCGCGACCAACCGTAACGACATCCTCGAAGGCACGGCCCTGCGAGACGTCATTGACGGAGGCGCCGGGCACGACGTCATCCGCGGCCTCGGTGGAAACGATCTCATCTGCGGCGGCGCGGGGGCGGATGCGATTGTCGGTGGAGCCGACGACGACCGCTTGGCGGGAGGCGGCGCGGAGGACTCCCTTGTGGGTGGTCGTGGCGATGACGCGCTCACGGGTGGCGACCAGCACGATGTCCATTCTGGAGGCCCAGGAAACGATGCGATCAGAGCAGGCAAGGATGACGACGGTGTCGACGGTGGTCCCGGCGACGACCGTCTGTGGGGCGGCAACATGGACGACATCCTCGACGGGGGGGCAGGTGATGACTCGCTCGTCGGTGCGAAGGATGACGACGTGCTTATCGGAGGACTTGGCTCCGACGAGCTCAACGGCGGACTACAACCCGATGTGCTGATCGGCGATCCAGGGACCGCCGATGAATCCGATCGTCTCCGCGGGGGGGGCGGGGACGACACTCTCGAGGGCGGAGGTGGCAACGACACCCTCGACGGTGAGGAGGGCCTCGACATCCTTTCGGGTGGTGATGGAGACGACGTCATCGAAGGCTCCGAAGGATCCGATTCACTTTCCGGCGGCGGAGGGACCAATCACCTCGATGGAGGTCCGGGACGCAACATGATGGACAACGGTGATGACGGCTTGGATCTCGAGGTGAACGCGATCGAAGCCCAAACGTCCGTATCCGATACATCGGCTGGGTTCCGGCGGCCGGAGGACGCGCGATGCTTCGGGCGGGCACCCGACATTCGCGGCACCGCGGGCCACGACACCCTGGTAGGCACCGCGCGCAGCGACATCATCCACGGGATGGGTGGCAACGATACGATCATCGGTCGCGGCGGCAACGACATTATGTGCGGAGGAGGCGGGAATGACGCCATTAGTGCGATCGCACCGCTCTCCTATCCGGAACCGGACGCCGGCGACGACAGGTTCGACGGGGGCCCAGGGGACGACGCCCTCTTCGCAGCCGCCGGATCGGACCTGATGCGCGCGGGGCCGGGCAACGACGTCGTCAGCGGCGAACCGGGTGAGGACAGGCTCTTCGGGGGTAAGGGAGCCGACAGCCTCTCGGGTGTGCAGGATGACGATCTGATGGTGGGAGGGCCGGGTAACGACACGCTCAAAGGACGATCCGGCCGCGACTTCATCCGTGGCAAAGGTGGAAACGACACCATCTCCGGCGGTGCCTGGCATGACAGGCTTCGCGGTGGAGCCGGCAACGATGTCCTTCGGGGAGACGGCAACATCTACACACCGGCCCTATCGGTCTGCTCGCACAACTCATGCATCCCTGGAGCGGATGTGGTCCTCGGCGGGCCCGGTAATGACATCCTGACCGGAGACCTCCGAGCCGACCGGCTCTGGGGAGGGGGTGGCGACGATATCCTCGAAGGCGACGGAAGCGACGACCGCATCGAGGGGGGACCGGGAGATGACAAGCACATCACGGACCCCGTCCCCGGAAGCTGAAGCGAGTGTGCACCGGTCACCTCAAGAGTGTGTGTGGGAGCGCCGGAGGCGATTACGACCGACTCCTAAGAACTACACACAGGGTCGCTGCTATTAGCAGCTCGCCAACCTACTAGCCACCTCCGGCCGCCAGTTCGAACGAGTCCAGCACCGAACCGTCTGCGGCGATCGCGGTTACCACCAGTCGCTCGTCATCTCCCTCGATGGTCACGAAGTGGTGCGAATCGTCGTCGGACGCACGCAGCCGAGGGGTGTCCGGCGCACACCCCTCGATCTCATAGAGACGCGCCCCTGCTCCTCCTGTCACGATGTAGGAAACACCCCGCCGCGCGAACCGCTGATACGCATGTTCGTGGCCGTTTAGAACCAGGTCCACCCCGTAGCGCTCAAACAACGGCACCCACGACTCGACCACTCGTCTGGTGTTGCCATGCTTGGCGCAGCTGAAGGGTGGATGATGGAACACCGCGATGCGCCAGCCGCGATCCGGCGCCCTTAGTTTCCGGATCAACCATCGTCGCTGTGAGTCGAACCACTCCCGGTTCGAATCGAGCACGATGAAGTTCACCGGCCCGGCAGATGTCAGGTATCGGCGCTCCGGCATGTCGAACAGTTGCATGACGTGCCTGCCGACGGCGCTCTTGACGTCATGGTTTCCCAATGACGCGATCACAGGCATATCTTGTTCCGCGACCCAGCCGTAAGGGATGGTCCACGCGGCCTCGAACTGCCTCGGGTGCCCGGCGGGATAGACGTTGTCACCGGTCGTCACCAGCGCATCGGCATCGACTGCTGCAGTCCACGCTCTGACCTCGCCGGCGATAGCCCGCTCGCCTGCACCCCCCGTGCCGAAATCGCCGATCACGGCCACGGCGACCGCTGGGGCAGCCGCATCACTCCAACCGCTTCTGGCGCGCGTGATCGCGTCGGAGGCAACGCAAGAGGTCGTGAGTCCAACGACCACCGCGATCGCCGCCGCGTGCCGGCTTGGGCAATGAGGCATTCGAACCACCGATCGAGCGTAAGCTGCCGCGGGTTTCCCATGCCCTTTCCACACGGCTTCTTCCCAAAGCGTTCATCCGTAGGTCATCTGGGGCGGGCACGCTGCAAACTCGAGGCACCTCGGGCCCCTGTCGGTGGTCCGCAATCCCCCGGCAGGCTGTTGGGGTCGTGTGAGACTTCGTGAAGATGACTCTTGACCCTCCCCCTGGGGGAGGCTTCATGCTCCTCTCAGAAAGGAGGTGAAAGTTGACCGAATCGCTAACCATCGGACAGTTCTCGAGGATGTGCTGGCTGAGCATCAAGGCACTGCGGCTCTACGACGAGTCCGGCCTGCTGCACCCCGCTTACGTGGACCCTACGACGAACTACCGGTACTACCGGCCCGATCAGGCGCCGGTGGCCCGCTCCATCGCCATCCTCCGAACCCTCGATATGCCTCTCAACGACATCCGCGAGCTGGTGACCGAGTCCGATGCCGACAAGGTGCGCGCCCGCCTCGACGCTCACCGAGCCGTCCTGGAGGAGCACGTCCGCCGCGACGAGCAGAAGCTCAGGCGCGTCGAGAACTTCATCAAGAAAGGAGCCGTCATGACCTACGACATCAAGATCAAAGACCTCGAGCCCACCGAGGTGATCGGCCTCACGCTCAAAACCTCGCCGGAGGGCATCAGCGCCGACTCTGGCGCCACCTATACACGCCTCTACGACCTCATCGGGCAGGAGGGGATCACCCCCGCAGGCCCTCCGCGCCTCGTCTACCACCGGATGTCCGAGCACTCGTGGACGATCGAGTGCTGCGCGCCGGTCAAGGGGGCCTCAGTGGCCCCTGACGGTTACGTTCTGCGAACCTTCCCCGGCGGACGAGCCGCCCATACGTTGCACGTCGGGCCGTACGACGAGCTGGGCATGGCCTATCGGGAGATGGAAGTGTGGATCGACAAGCAGGGTTTGTCGACCGCCAATCCCCCGTTCGACGTCTACCTCAACGATCCCAGCGAAGTTAAGGATCCGGCCCGATTCGAGACCGAGATCGTCTGGCCGGTGAAATAGCCTGCGCCGGCCGCCACGGATCGAGTGCGCAGCACGAGACACCGCCTACAAAGAGGGCTCCCGAAAGCGGGAGCCCTCTTCTTCAAAACAAGCTATTGCCGCCGTTGCCTCAACACCGATAGGCGCTCTCGGTACTCCTCTTCGGTGACCTCGCCGCGTGCATAGCGTTCGGCGAGAACTGCCTCGCCCGACAGCAACGGTCGCTGCTGCATGCCTCGTCGCATGCGCGAGCCGAAGAAGAAGAAACCCCCCACGATCAGCGCGAACCACAGAAGCGGAAAGATGGGCCACCACCCTCCGGCTGCGCCGAACTCGTGGCTTTGTGATGCCAACAGGATTGCCGACTCCATTAAACTCCCTTTCTTTCTTGACCGCCGGTGCGGTCCTTCTTTCCCAACGGAGCTCATGGTCGTGGATTTCGATCCCGAAGTCGTCAGACTGGGGAACCGTTTGGCGCTACCCCACCGGAGGCAAGCCTCCACTCGGCGCCTACTCCACGCAGCGTACGTTTACTCGAGCCACCCGGGCCGAACGAGGCCGGATTCGTAGGCCAGGACGACGAGTTGAGCCCGGTCTCGAACCCCGAGCTTCACCATCGTCCTACTCACATGGGTCTTTGCGGTTGCGGGACTCACGAATAGTCGCTCCGCGATCTCGGCGTTCGAGAGGCCCTCGCCCACGAGCGTCATCACCTCTCGCTCGCGTTCGGTAAGGGCTGCGAGGGAGGCATGCTTGCGAGGTTCCTTGGCGTGTTGAGCGAACTCCGCGACAAGCTTCCGGGTCACTCCCGGGGAAAGCAGGGCGTCTCCTCCAGCCACGACGCGCACGCCACGAATGAGCTCCGCCGGCTCGGTGTTCTTCACCAGAAACCCACTCGCTCCGATCCGCAGCGCCTCGAAGACATATTCGTCGAGGTCGAAAGTCGTTAGGATCACCACCTTGACATCACGAAGGTGCTCATCGGAGGTAATACGCCTCGTGGCGTCGAGCCCGTCGAGCCCAGGCATGCGAATGTCCATCAAGATCACGTCGGGCGTCAACTTACGGGCGAGGCGATTGCCACCTCCCCCTCCTCGGCTTCACCGACCACCTCGATGTCATCCTGAGCATCGAGCAGCGCCCGGAACCCGCCGCGCACCAGGGCCTGGTCGTCGACGAGTAGAACGGTTATCACGGCGAGCCCTTAACCTGCGTCCCGTAGGGAAGGCGGGCGAAAACGCGAAAGCCGCCCTGGTCGCGGGGTCCGGCCTCGAACTCTCCGCCCAATGCCAGCGCCCGCTCTCGCATTCCGGGCAACCCGTTGCCACTTTCTCTTTGGGGGGAGGACGCGCCCCGGCCGTCGTCTTCAATCACGATCTCGAGCTCCCGTTCTTCATATTTGAGTGTCACCGCTGCTGTGGCCTCGCCGGCGTGACGGGTGACGTTGGTGAGAGACTCCTGCACAATGCGAAACGCCGCTCGATCGACCGGCGCGGTAAGAGCGACCGGGTTGCCTTCAACCCGCTTGGTCACCCTGAGCCCCGCTGCTCGCGTGCGAGCGATCAACGTATCGAGCTGATCCAGTCCGGGCGTAGGCGAGCGCGGTGCTCGGTTGCTCCCTTCGCGCAGCACGTCGAGAACCGATCGCAGCTCCCCGAGCGCCTCATTGCTCGCCTCTTTGATTGCGGCAAGGGCAGGGCGCGCCTGCTCGGGCCGCTCATCCAGCAGGTGCAGCGCGCTGCCTGCCTGCACGTTGATAAGCGAGATGTTGTGGGCGAGAACGTCATGCAACTCCTGTGCGATGCGCAGCCGCTCCTCGCTAGCGCGACGCTTACTTTCCTCCGCCCGGGTCCGGGACGCCTCGATTAAGCGCTCGCGCCTCACACGAAAGACTTCGGGAACGGTTAGGAGGGCGGTCAGCCACGCCCCGACGGCGATTGCCTCCTGCAGCTCCGGAGCGCCTTCGAGTCCCAGGGCGAACTCGCCCCAAACGAAAGCGCCGTAGCCGAATAACACCGTCGCTATCGCTGCTTTCCGATGCCCTTGCATGATGGCGGCAACAACCGCGATGGCAACCGAGATGAAGATGGGGCCGTCTGCATACCCAAGCAATTCGTAGGCGGTGACAACGGCGAAGGTGAAGAGCAGTACGGGGACCGGGTACTTCCAGCGCGCCGTCAGTCCGGCCGGTCCCGCAACGAGCAGGACAAAGGCAAGGAGGTCCAAAGGACGCCGGCTCGGCCCATGGCCGGCTGCTAAGGTGGTCCCAACCACCTGTACGACCGCCACGACCACCGGCAGAGCCACACGGCTTCCCCAGAAGAAACGCCGAGGGAACGGGGGCGGAGGCGCGGATTCTGTGGTCACAGCTCCACGGTAAGACCCTTGGGGCCCGATGTCATCGCCCTTAGAGCTACCTCACCCTACTCCCTGCGTGGTACGCCGCCGAGCCTCAGGGCTCCGCCCGTTGTCGCCCAACCGTCGGGCTATGACGGCTGCGCTGCCCGGGCTACGCGTGTTTGCTGCTCTATCCGGCCCGAGCCGGTCCCACCCTGTCGATAGAAGTACGAATCAGCAGCCGCCTTTCCTGATGCATCACCCTCCTGTAGTCGTCCCAGTCGGGATGCTCTCCCCTAATGCGCCGGTAGTAGTCGACCAATCCGTCCATGGCCTCGGGCAGCGGAACCATAAGTGCGTCGCCTTCGATCTGAATCCAGGGGCCGAAGAAGTCATCGGTGAAGACACACAGGGTGGCCCGTGGATCACGCCTCAAGTTGCGCACCTTGTAGGCGGTCTCTCTGCTGCTGATCACGACGTAGCCATCATCGTCTGCACCGACCGTCACCGGCGACGTCTGTAGCCCTCCACCGGATCGCTGGGTAACCAGCACCGCACGATGGTTGTCCGTAACAAACCGCAGTCCGTCCTCAGAAGTCACGGGCCTGCCCCCTCGACCACTCCATCTAGCATTTAATCGCTCCCAAATGAGTTTTACCCATCCGCTGGAGGCAAGATACCCGTGCGGTGAACCCCTCATTCGGCGGGACGCCGGTGTCCGGTGATCACGGGAGGGGCTTCCGGGGCATGAAGATGATCTGCCATTCTCTATCGCCTGAAAAACACCGGCTCGACCCTTTCTTGAATAGTCTGCAGGAATGTCCACCTCAGACAAGGGCTCGAACCGGCGCGCCGCCGGCGGGTGGTTCACCTGGATCACGGTGCTTGCCGGCATCATCACCTTGGCCGCCGGCACCGCCTACTTCGAGGAGCCCGGCGCGCCGGAGCATCCTCCCGGGCTCCAAGAGCGCAGACCCGAGGTCGCGACACAGCCGTCACGGGTAACGAAGGGGGCAAGGACCCCCATCGAGCATGTCGTCTTCCTGATCAAAGAGAACCGCACCTTTGACAACTACTTCGGCCGCTATCCGGGAGCCGACGGAGCAAGCCGCGGCCGGATCTCGACCGGCGAGATGATCGATCTTCGCGTTGCCACCGATGTCCTGACCCATGACATCGGACACGAGTTCCTCGATGGGGTCCGGGCAATCAACGGGGGGCGAATGGATGGGTTCGACCTCATCCCGATCGGTGGGGCTTCGCTCGACGGATATACATCGTTTACGAGAGAAGGGATACCCAACTACTGGGCTTACGCCGACAACTTCGTGCTCGGCGACCGAACCTTCTCTCCGATGTACGGGCCCACCTTCCCGGCGCATCTCTACACGGTCGGCGCGCAGGCCGGCAGGGTGACCGGTAATAAACTGAACCGAGGGCTCTTCTCGAGAGAAAAGAACGGCCGCGTCGGCGCCTACTGCTCCGACCGAGGCGAGACCATCAATCGCTTCAGAAGGCTGACACCTACAGAACGCAGGGTGGTGATGGATGCGGAGGAAACCTCCGACCTCGAGCGAATCGAGGGATTCTACGAGGTGGTGCAGCCATGCTTTGACTTCAGAGTCCTGCCGGACGAGCTCAACGACGCCGGAATCTCGTGGCGCTACTATGCGACCCCGGGGGACTGGCGAAACGCCTTGCATGCGATCAAGCACATCAGGTACTCGAAATACTGGGGTCCCAACGTGGTCTCGCCCCGGCAGGCCACCGAGGATGTAAGGCAACAGCGGCTGAAAGGCGTCTCCTGGGTTATCCCGCCGACGGGATTCAACGATCATCCCGGGGCGGGGACGAGCGTCTGCAAGAGCGAAAACTGGGCGGTCCGGTACATCAACGCCATCATGCGCTCGAAGTACTGGGAGAGCACCGCCATATTCATGTCGTGGGACGACTTTGGAGGGTTCTTCGATCATGTTCCCCCTCCGCACTACGACGTCATGGGGCTTGGCCCCCGCGTCCCGATGCTGATCATCTCCCCCTTTGCGAAGGAGGGGTACATCGACCACACCACCTACGAGTTGTCGTCGGTGGTTCGCTTCATCGAAGACATCTTTGGCCTCGAGCAGTTGACCCGGCGAGACCGTCAGTCCAGCAACATGTTCAATGCCTTCGATTTCCGGCAAAAGGTGGACGCCGACAAGCGCAAGCTAATACTCGAACCCAGGGCCTGCACGGGCCTGCCCGTGGATTCGACGATCTCCTATCGAAAAGGGTGGCGAGCCTTCGCCGCCGCCCAAGACTGAATCATGCTCATGCTTATCCTCAGCGACAATTGGTGGAGAAGCGCACATCTGGCCCCACACGGGAATGCCTTGATATCCTCTTCACGGCAGTCGTAACGCTTGCGGTAGACAGGGGGAATCATGAAAGAGCAACGCACCGGAGCGCCTATGCCGGTAGGTCGCTGGACGCCCGACTTATCCCAGTGGCCCGATCTGATCGTGGTCTACCTGGGGATGCAGGTGAAGGCACCTCGTGGATTCAAGACGGTGCTGAGCTTTGGTCCGAAGATCAGCAAGTCCGTCGCCGATCGCCCGGACGGCCTCCTGCTTCACGAGAACATGATTCTCTCGCTCTGGCCTCTTCATGTCGGAATGCGGCAATACTGGCGCGACTTCGAGTCGCTGGAACGATGGACGCGCTCGGGAGCCCACAAGGCGTGGTGGCAGTCGTTCATCCGCAACTCAGGCCGCACGGGTTTCTGGCACGAGCTCTACAGCCGCAACGGTGATATGGAGGGCACATTTCTCGACATGGACGGGATGGGAATGACCAAGTTTGCGCCGACCGTTCCCACGAGAGGCACGATGTTCTCGGCGCGCCGGCGCCTGCGTCGCCAGGGCGAGGCCGAGGGCCCGCCTGTCGTCTCAGAAGAAGAGCTGTACGGTGCGCCGAGGTAGCCCTGATCTTCTCCTGCTGAAGTACGCGCCGCCCCAAAGTCAGGAAGCCTGCTCGTCAGACCAAGATGACGGTAGGGGTAACGCGATGCGGGGATTATCGTGGAGGCGCATTTCTGGAAGCTATACTTCCTTCACGAACCGGGGAGTGCCCGCAATAATGGGTTGAGGCCAAGGTTGGGGAAGAGGGGGATTCATTAATACGATGGCTTCCACGTCAAAGAGGCATCTTCGCAGACCCATTATTGCCCTTGCTGTAGCGCTGGTTGTAATAGCGGTCACGGCGGCGTGCTCCGGCGACTCCGAGAGCAGCGGCGGAGGACCGGTCGAACTCACGTTGCTCGATCATCAAGAACCGCGCGTCGAGCTGCTGAAGAAGCTCCTTCCTCAGTTCGAGAAAGACATGGAAGAGCAAGGCAAGGACATCTCGGTCAAGCTGCTCGAGGGGCCGGCCGAAGATACACAGTTCGCTACCAAGCTGACCCTCGATTACAACTCCGGCAACGCTCCCGATGTCGCATCATTTGGCAATACCAGCACAGTCGATTTCGCGACGAGCGGTTTCCTGCTCGACCTCACTCCGATGACCGAGGAGTGGACCGACTGGAACGACCACTTCTACGACCAATTGCGGGAAGAGCTGGTGCAGCCAGATGGCAAGGTCTACGCAGTCCCACGCGAGGCGCAGATCGTGCAGCTCTTCTACCGCAAAGATGTGCTGCAATCGGAGGGCATCTCCACGGAGCAACCACAGAGCTGGGACGACCTGCTCGATCGCATGTCACAGGTGACACGCAAGTCTGGTCAACCATCACTGCTCTTCCCCGCCGGTGAGGCTTGGGGTGGCGGGACATTCTTCGAGGGCTTCATTCACATCATGTTGGGGACGGACAGTCCGCTGTACGACGCTGAAGAGTCCAAGTGGATCGTCGCGAGCCCGGGTCTAACGGATGTTCTCACCTACTACGAGGAGCTCACCGAAGCCGGTGTGATGCCGGTCGATCCGCTGCTGAATCCGGAACCGTGGGTGCCGACCAAGTACGAGGCCTTCCCCAAGGGAGACTTGGTAGCTACAACCTGTGGTACGTGGTGCTGGATCTTCGATTGGGGCCCTGAAGGCGCGGCTCCAATAGAGGGCCTATTCGACAAGGTCTCAACTTGGGAGTTCCCCACGGCCGGTGGTGAGGAGACCTTTGTGTGGGGTTCGAGCGGGTGGGTATGGGCCATCTCCGCCGACACCGAGAATCCCGAAGAGGCGTGGGAGCTGGTCAAGTGGCTGGCGAGCGGCGACTTCATGGCTCAAAACGCGGTGACCGTCGGCGCTGCGTCACCGCGTGACGACCTCAGAAACGTGAAGCCCTACAGCAACTATGACTTCTTGATTGACGCCGAACGCCAGCTCCCCAATGCACGCTCGTTCGTTCCGCTGCCGGGTACGGACAAGATCGTACAAGCCGTTGGTGAGGCGACCGAGCAGGTCATCACCGGCCGGATGAGCGGCGATGAAGCGGCGACGTTTTTCGCGGAGCGGGCGACAGAGCTCCTCGGAGAAGACAACGTCACGAATCTCTAGGCGCGCAACGTCAAGGTCGTTGGGTGCTACAAGCGTTGAAGCCATGATCGAGAGGAAGGGCTCGTGAGGCGG
This sequence comes from Actinomycetota bacterium, assembly GCA_030860245.1. GTDB lineage: Bacteria > Actinomycetota > CADDZG01 > CADDZG01 > WHSQ01 > JACDDL01. The sequence goes on from JALZIO010000254.1 coordinate 11,624, forward strand.
GTCCAGGGCTGGCGGGACGCGCTGACCGTGATGGCCTTTCTTGCACCCGCACTGATACTCATAGGGCTCTTTCTGGTGTGGCCTGCGCTCTGGGCGCTGTATCAGAGCTTCACAAACAGAGCGCTAACCGGGCTAACCGCCATGAATCCCTCATTCGTCGGACTCGATAACTACACACGCTTGTTGGCCGACGGAGATTTCTACGCCTCGCTATTGCGCACCGTCACATTCGTATTCTTCTCGGCGATCGTCGGCCAAACACTCTTTGCCTTCCTGATTGCCTATCTGATGGCTAACCGCCCTGGATGGAGGCTGCGTGCCGTACCCGTTTTCTCGGTCATCTTCGTGCTGCCTCTCGCCGTGCCCGAGACCGTCGCCGCATTGACCTGGGCGAGCATGGTCAATGGAACAGAAGCCGGGTTCATCAACCGCATTATCGGAGCCCTCGGAGCAGGGACCATTCAGTGGCTTCAGGAATACGCTATGGAGACGGTCACCATCGTCAACATCTGGCGCGGACTGTCGTTCGCAATGGTTCTGTTCG
>JALZIO010000264.1 GCA_030860245.1 Actinomycetota bacterium
GCGGCGGGACTGCCGTGCGCCTGGCCGATCTCCACCACCAGCTATCCCACGCCCACCACCGAAGATGCGCGCATGCCCGATCACTGGCCTGTGACGAAAGACAAGGCACGCTATGCGGGGGACGCAGTTGCGGTCGTCGTTGCCGACAGCCGCGAGCACGCGGCCGATGCGATCGAAGCAGTCGATGTCGATTACGAGCCGCTGGATGCGTGCCTCGAGATCGAGGACGCGCTCAAGGACGGCGCACCCGTGTGTCACGAAGATCTCGGGTCTAACGACGCATACGATTGGGACTTCAAGGTCGGAGAAGTCGATAAGGTCTTTTCCGAATCCCCTGTAGTCGTGAAGGAGCGCTACTACCACCCGCGATTGATCCCAAACGCGATCGAGCCGCGCGGGGTTGTGGTCGACCCCGTTCCTGCACAGGGCGAGTACACCTTGTACTCCGCAACTCAGATTCCCCACATACTAAAGACGACGCTGAGCGGGACAATGGACATTCCCGAGTCCAAGCTGCGCGTCGTGGCACCCGACGTGGGCGGCGGGTTTGGATCGAAGCTCAACGTCTATGCAGAAGAGGCGATCGCCCTCGCGTTGGCTCGAAAGCTACGAGCCCCCATCAAGTGGATCGAAGAGCGCTCTGAGAACTACCTGTCGACGATTCACGGCCGTTCGGTAATTCAGGAGATGGAGGTCGCCGCCACCGAGGAGGGAAAGACGCTCGGCTTCAGGGTCAAGCTTCAGGCGGACATGGGTGCCTACATGCAGCTCGTGACGCCCGGCATCCCCATTCTGGGCGCGTTTCTCTACCATGGCGTCTACGGCGCCGAAGCCTATTCCTTCGAATGCACCAGCGTCTTCACCAACAAGACACCCACCGATGCCTATCGCGGCGCGGGGCGCCCCGAGGCTACCTACGCAGTCGAGCGAATAATGGACGCCCTTGCCCGGAAAGTGGGCAAGGACCCAGCCGAGCTCCGCAGGCTGAACTTCCTCCCGCCGTTCACGGAAGCGACCGAGGTCGTGACGACGTTGCAGTTCGATTCTGGGAACTACGACGCATCACTCGATAAAGCGATGGAGATGTTCGGCTACGAGGAGTTGCGCCGCGAGCAGCAAACGCGCCGTGACCGCGGCGACACAAAGCAACTCGGCATCGGGGTCTCGACCTACATCGAGATGTGCGGCCTTGCTCCTTCTCAGGTGCTGGCGTCGCTTCGCTACGGCGCCGGCGGCTGGGAGGCGGCCACGATTCGGTGCCGCCCGACGGGCAAGATCGAGGTTGTGACAGGGACATCCCCTCACGGCCAAGGCCATGTGACTTCGTGGTCCCAGATCGTCGCGGACGACCTCGGCGTCGACTTCGATGATGTCGAGGTGTTCCACGGCGACACGCACGTATCTCACTACGGCATGGACACCTACGGCAGCCGCAGCCTCTCGGTGGGGGGAGTCGCTCTCCACTATGCGGCCGACAAGGTTAGGGACAAGGCCAAGAAGATCGCCGCTCACGAGCTCGAGGTCGCCGAGGAAGACATCGAGTGGGTGGACGGCAAGTTTCAGGTCAAGGGCGCACCGGACAAGTCGAAGACGATCCCCCAGATTGCTTTGTCGGCATGGACTGCGCACAGCCTTCCCGAGGGGATGGAGCCCGGCCTCGACGAGACGTACGTGTTCGACCCGCCCAACTTCACCTTCCCGGCGGGCGCGCACCTATGTGCCATCGAGATCGACACCGAGACGGGACTGTCCGAAATCGTGAAGTACGTGGGTGTGGACGACTGCGGCACGATCATCAACCCGATGATCGTCGAAGGGCAGGTGCACGGCGGCGTGGCGCAGGGCATCGCCGAGGCGATGTACGAAGAGGCCGTCTACGACGACAGCGGGGCTCTGCTGACGAGCCATATGGGCTACTACCGCATCCCGTCGGCGGCCGAGCTTCCGTCCTTCGCCACCGCCAACACCGTCACTCCGTCGAGCACCAATCGGCTGGGGGTCAAGGGAGTCGGGGAGGCGGGCACCATCGCCTCTCCTCCGGCGGTGGTCAACGCAACCATCGACGCTCTTGCGCCGCTCGGCGTAACCCAGATCGATATGCCGGTCACTCCCGAACGCGTCTTCAACGCCATTCGGCAAGCAAAGGGGGAACAGCCGTGATCCCATCGGCGTTCGAGTACGAGGTGGCCGAAAACCCGCAGCACGCCATCGAGCTGCTCAACAATTTCGGCGACGAAGCAAAACTATTGGCCGGCGGGCATTCCCTTCTGCCGTTGATGAAGCTCAGGTTTGCAGCACCCACCGCCCTGGTGGACATCGGCCGCATCCGCGACCTGTCCTACGTGAGGGATGGCGGCGACCACATATCGATCGGCGCTGGGACCGTCTACGAGGACGTCCACAACAACGATGCCCTCATGCAGCATTGCCCCATCGTTGCCCACACCGCGGGGGAAGTCGGAGATCCTCAGGTGCGCCACCGCGGCACGATCGGGGGGAGCGTCGCTCACGGTGACCCCGCATCGGATCTCCCCACGGTGTTGCTCGCACTGGACGCCACCATGGTTGTTCAGGGTTCCGAGGGCGAGCGGACCATTCCGGCGGGGGACTTCTTCAAGGGCATCTTCGAGACCGCGCTCAGCCCACAAGATCTGCTCACCGAGATACGCGTCCCCAAGGTCGCCGATCGCGGGTGGTCCTACCAAAAGTTTCATCACCGGGCTCAAGACTGGGCCACGGTCGGGGTGGCGGCCGTGGTGCAACGATCCAACGGGGGCGTCGGCGACGCGCGGATAGCGCTGACGAGCATGGGTGAAACCCCCCTTCGCGCCGGTGCCGTCGAACAGGCACTCGCCGGCGGAGCCGACCCCGCCGAAGCATCACAGCTAGCGGACGAAGGAACAAATCCTGTAAGCGATCCCCTTGGCTCGTCCGAGTACCGTAAGGAGATGGCCAAGGTCTTCACCAGGCGGGCCCTTGAGGAAGCCCTATCGCGCTGATCCGCACCAACCGGAAAAAAGGGGGGAGGGCTTGACCGCCCTCCCCTTTTCATCAGTAGAAGAACTCGCCGGCGGACTGCGGCAGCACCTCTACCTGCCCGACAAGGGCCTGGCGACAGCCATCTACCTGGCCCTGTCCCTCGACAAGCCCCTGCTCCTCGAAGGCGAGGCAGGGGTGGGCAAAACCGAGGTCGCTAAGGTGCTTGCCGAGATGCTCGGACGTGACCTCATCCGTCTGCAGTGCTACGAGGGCATCGACGCCAGTCAGGCGCTGTACGAGTGGGACTACTCGCGCCAACTCCTTGCCATAAGGGCATCCGACGCAGCCGGCGCCTCGGCGACCGATCTCTTCGGTCCGCAGTTCCTCGTCGAAAGGCCATTGCTGGCGGCCTGCCGAGCCGGTCCAAGAGCTGTGCTGCTGATCGACGAGCTCGACCGGGCCGACGACGAGTTCGAAGCCTTTCTGCTCGAGGTCCTAGCGGAGTTCGCAGTGACCATTCCCGAGATCGGCAGGATCGCCGCTCCGGCTCCGCCCGCCGTGATCATCACCTCCAACCGGACTCGCGACCTTCACGACGCACTCAAGAGGCGCTGCCTCTACCACTGGATCGACCATCCATCGCTTGAGCGGGAGGTCGAGATCGTCCGTATCCGGGCCCCCCATGTGGCCGAGCCTCTGGCGCGGGAGGTTGCAGCCGCCGTGGCCCGCCTTCGGAACATGGAGGTCGCCAAGCGCCCCGGGGTTGCCGAAACCATCGACTGGTCCAACAGCCTGGCCTTCCTCGGCGCGCCGCACCTCGACAACGAAGCCGCCGAGGCAACCCTCGGGGCGGTCATCAAGGACCATGAGGACTTCGAATACGTGCGCCGCCACATGGACGACGTCCTGGAGGACGATGCCGGCCGGGGATGACCGCCCCCACCTCGTTGGCTTTGGACGAGAGCTGCGCGCCCGGGGTCTTTCGGTGGGCACCGGCCGGATACTCACCTTCTGCAGAGCGGCCGACGTTCTCGCCCCCGTGGATCGAACGAGCTTGTACTGGTCGGGGCGCGCCACCCTGATCTCGCGGCCAGAGGATGTCGAGCTGTTCGACAACGCCTTCGAGGCCTACTTCGGCCGCTCCGAGATCGACGAGACCTTGTCCTCGCTGTTTGATTGGCTCGATCGCACGCAGGCGCCGGCGGGTGAGACAACGGTCGAAGGTGCAGACGCAGGAGCAGTTGCGGGATTTGCGGAAGCCGAGGAGGCCGAGGGCGACGCTGCCACCCGCATGGTCGCAAGCGCCACCGAGATGCTGAGGGATAAGTCGTTCGATACTCTCACCGAAGAGGAGCGCAATCACGCGGCGCTGCTGATTCGCCACCTCAAGTTGAGCGTTCCATTGCGGACGGCGCGCAGGCTGCGGCCCTCTGTCAAAGCGCGGCGGTTCGACCTTCAACGCACGCTTCGATCGTCACTCAGGACTCAGGGCGAGCCGTTCAGGCGCGCCTACAGGGATCGTCGCCGCAAGGTCCGCCCTCTGGTCCTGGTGCTCGACGTGTCCGGGTCTATGTCGGCGTACTCCCGCGCGCTCATGCAGTTCGCCTTCGCCGCTATCTCGGCGGGGCAGAAGGTCGAGGTCTTCTGCTTCGGTACGCGCCTCACCCGCGTTACCCGGGCGCTCAGAACCAGAGACCCCGACGCCGCCCTCCAAGACGTCGCCGCCACGGTCCATGATTGGGAGGGAGGGACACGTATTGGTGAGTCGGTACGCGACTTGCTCGATGATTACGGTCAGCATGTCGCGCTCCGGCGCGCCGTGGTGGTTCTGTGCTCGGA
>JALZIO010000267.1 GCA_030860245.1 Actinomycetota bacterium
TCATGTCTCACTGGTAGTCGTGGCAGTAGACGATGACAGGCGCGTCGCGGTTCAGCTGCGCCACCGAACTCTCGTCGAGCGTCTTCAGCGGGATGTTGATCGCCCGCTCGAGGTGCTCTTCTTCGTATTCCGCCGATGGCAGCACTTCGATCAACTGCGCACCATCGCGAGCGAGCGCATCTCTAACCTCATCGATCTCCAGGTCGTGCGGCATGGCTATTCCTTTCTAGTCGGACTCAAGTTCCTCTAAGTGCGGGATCACCTGCTGTTCGTAGAAGCTGAAGAAACCCTTCTGGTTCGGGCCGATCTGATGGACATAGACGTGGTCGTATCCGGCTTCGAAATAGCGTTTGATCTTCTCGATGTGTCGCCCGGGATCGGGCCCGCACAGCACCGAATCGGCCGCCTGCTGTTCGGTGACGAGCTCCGCGATAGCTTCGAAATCCTGGGGGAGGCGCTGCTCGGTCAGCAGCCGGCCCGGCATCGCGTCGATGGGCCACTGCTTGTGGACCTGCCGGCGCGCCTCCTGTTCGTTCTCGTCGTAGCACACCGCGAGCTTGATGTAGCGAGGTTTGCCGCTGCCTCCGGCTTCATCGTAGGCCTCAAGCGCAGACTTATCGGCAACGACGCTTATCAGTCCGTCGGCTTTCTCGGCTGCGAGCTTGACGGCGCGCTTGCCCCCCGCGGCCATCACGATAGGAGGGGGTTCCTCAAGGTCGAAGATCTGAGCCCCCTCGACCTTGTAGTAGCGACCGCGGTGGCTGGTCTGATCGCCCTTCCAGAGATCGCGGATGACGTCTATGGCTTCACTCAGCATCTCGCGTCTGATGCCGGCACGCGGCCATTCATCACCGAAGATGTGCTCGTTCAAGAGCTCGCCTGAACCGACCCCGAGGAAGAAGCGCCCCGGCATCATGGTCGAAACCGTTGCAGCGGCATGCGCAACGATCCCAGGATGCATGCGCATGATCGGAGCGGTAACACCGGTCCCAACTCGTAGCGTCGTGGTTGCCTGAGCGATGGCCCCAAGGACCGACCACACGAAGGGGGCGTGGCCCTGACGGCGGATCCATGGATGGAAGTGATCCGAGATCAAAGCGAAGCTGAAGCCGGTCTCCTCCGCGGTGCGGGCGTAGCCGACCAGGTCCGCGGGGGGGTGCTCCTCGCTCGATAGGTGGTACCCCAGTCTCGCCACAACTCTCCTTCCCGTGTTGCCACTCGCGGGAGCGTCGTGGCTTGACATACCCATCCGATTAAGCGGATAATCGCGGAAACCGTATGAATGCCCAAACCCTATAACAGGAGGAGAACATGCGAGTCGGTCGGCCCAGGATCATCGAGCCCGAAGCGGTCGCCCTCAGCGACACCGAACTTGTGGCGCGCCTTTTCCGCGCTCTGGGCGACGCCACGCGCCTGCGCATCATCGAGCTCCTGCTCGAGGACGGCGAACTTCATCAGATGGAGATCGTGCGGCGCCTTGGCGCAACCCAAGCTCGCATCTCCGAGCACATGGTCTGTCTGACGTGGTGCGGGTTCGTGTCGACGCGTATCGAAGGCCGGCGCACGCTTTACCGGGTCAGTAACCGGCAGGTCCGCACCCTGCTCGATCGTGCTCGCAGCTTCCTGGACCAGAACCAGGCCCAGATCGCTTCCTGTCGCACCATTGACGCCCCGAAGGGGGAACAGCGATGAGTCGGCTGAAGTTGCAGATCGAGGGCATGACCTGCGCCCACTGCGAGCAGTCCAGCGCCTACGCACTCACCGCTGCCGGGGCAAAGCAAACGGAGGTCGACTGGCGTCGCGGCGAGGCCGTTCTGGATTTCGCCGGCGACCCGGAGAGACTCACCTCCGCGGTGAAAGAAGTGGGCTACGTACCCGGCGTGGTCGAGTTCCTCGAGGTTCCCACCACTGTCCCGCGCGCGGCCGGAGGCGGCGATTACGACCTCGTTGCGATCGGGGCCGGCAGTGCCGCGTTCGCGGCTGCGATCCGTGCCACCAACCTCGGGGCGCGCGTGGCCATCGTGGAGCGAAACACCGTCGGGGGGACGTGTGTGAACGTGGGCTGCATCCCATCCAAGAACCTCCTGGCGGCGTCCGAGAACTTTCATCGGGCCGGCCATCACCCCTTCGCCGGCGTCTCGACCAAGCAGGTCGGTGTTGACATGAGTGTGCTGGTCGGCATGAAGAACGACATCGTCGGCGAGCTCCGTCAAGCCAAGTACGAAGACTTAGCGGATCATTACGGCTTCGAGATCATCCGCGGCGATGCTCGCTTCATCGGGCCCGACACCATCGATGTCGACGGACGCGAGATCCGTGCTGGCCACTTCGTCATCGCAACGGGTTCTGCCCCTTCTGTGGCCCCCCTTGACGGGCTCGAGGAGGCCGGCTATCTGACCTCGACGACCGCGATGGAGCTCAAAGAGTTGGCGGAGTCGCTGATCGTGGTCGGAGGCGGGTACGTGGGGCTCGAGATGGGACAGATCTTCCGCCACCTTGGCGTGAAGGTGACCATCATCGCCTCGGGCGAGGTTCTCGCACCGCGAGAGGAGCCCGAGATCTCGCAGTGGATCACGCGCGTGTTCCGAGACGAGGGCTTCGAGGTCGTCACCTCGGCACGGGCAATTCGCGTCGAAGGCGGGGAGCACAAGACCGTCATCGCGAACGTCGATGGCTCCGAGCAAGCCTTCCGGGCGGAAGAGATCCTCATGGCCACCGGCCGCAAGCCCGTGCTCGAGGGGCTCGACCTCGGCAAGGCCGGGGTTGAGGTTAACAACGACGGCCGAATGAAGTTGGACGATGAGCTCCGTACCACGAACCCGAGAGTGTTCGCAGCCGGAGATGTCACCGGCGCGCCCCAGTTCGTCTACGTCGCCGCTGCCCACGGGACGCTGGTGGCGGATAACGCGATCAAAGACGCTCGACGCAAGATGGACTACAAGGCGCTGCCACACGTGATCTTCACGTCACCGAACATCGCCGGCGTGGGCATGACCGAGGCCGAAGCGCTCCAGGCTGGGTTCGAATGCGATTGCCGCACACTCGAGCTCAAGGATGTCCCGAGGCCGATCGTGAACGTCGACACCCGGGGTGGATTCAAGATCGTGGCCGACAAGAGCACCGGCAAGGTCCTGGGCGTGCACGCGGTGGCGGAGAACGCCGGGGACGTCATGCTGGCCGCGGTTTACGCGGTGAAGTTCGGACTCACCGTGGAGGACCTCGCCGACACCTGGGCCCCCTATCTCACGATGGCCGAGGGCCTCAAGCTTACCGCGCAGACCTTCACCACCGACGTCAGCATGCTGTCCTGCTGCGCCGCGTGATCACAGACAGGAGCGAGATATGCAACAGCTCGATGTGATAACGGATCGCTTGGTGGATGGGATGGGCGATGTCGCGGGCGAACGCACGCCCGAGACATGGGACATCCGCCTTGCTGCCTGGCGTCTGTTGAGTAAAGGAGAGCCGGTAACCGTCAAGGCGATCGCGCAACAAGCGGGTCGTGATGTGACCGAGGTGCAAAGGTGCCTGCATGGCAGTTCCGATGTGACCGTGGACGGGCGCATCGAGGCGGTCATGGGTCTCAGTTTGCGGCCCACGCAGCATGGCATCCGTATCGCGGGGCAGCAGCTCTACACCTGGTGCGCACTCGACCTTCTGTTCATCCCTGTGGTCCTCGGCGTCACCGCTGAGATCGAGTCGACGAGTCCGGCATCTGGAGACAACGTTCGTGCTGTTGTGACTCCTCGAGGCGTTGAGAGGGTCGATCCTACGGACGCGGTCGTGAGCGTGGTTCCCATCCGGCCGGAAGGCTCCGAGATCCGTGATGCTTTCTGCAACTTCGTGCATTTCTTCTCGTCGGAAGCCGACGCAGGATCGTGGCGGCATGCCAATCCCGATGGCTGGGTGCTACCTGCAACGGAAGCTTTCAACCTTGGCACGCGCTTCATCGACCGGCTCGGCGGTGATTGTTGTGGATGATCGCCCCGCCCGTCAGACTTTGAGTAAGAGGGGGTCAGCTCGGGTCCGGCAGGCGCGCCGGAAGAAGCAACAGCGGCTCATCGTGGGGGCGGTAGTCCTCGTTGTCTTCGCGGGTGGCCTCGCGGCGTTTGCGCTGAGTGGCGGACCGCAGTCAGGCAGTAAGGACCCGACCGCTCTGAAGACGGCGGGCCCGAACGATTCCTCGGATGGGCTCGGCGGCGAGGTCACCGCGGTCGAAGAGGGAAACCCGTTTCCCACCTTCAGCTTGACCGAAGCCGACGGCCGCACGCTCACGAACGATTCGCTAGAGGGAAAGCCCTCGATCGTTTGGTTCACGACCTCCTATTGCATCCCTTGCCAGCAAGGTGCCGCCCTCGTAGCCAAGCTCGACGACGAGCTCGGTGGCGACGCTTTCGACGTCCTGGTGGTGTTCGTCGATCCCGGCGAGCCGACGTCTGCGCTCACGGATTGGCGAGATCGCTTCGCGAACGACGACTGGATGGTCGCACTCGATGACGGCACTCTGTCCCAGAAGGTGGGACTGCGCTATCTCGACTCGAAGTTTCAGCTCGACGCGGGCGGGACGATCCGCAACGTCGACGTCGTCCAAGCCGACGACAACTACC
>JALZIO010000295.1 GCA_030860245.1 Actinomycetota bacterium
GGCTGGATGTTGAGCTGGCCGGGCGTGGCGATGAACAACGCCACCGGGCCCTCCCCGACTTCCTCGACGATGCGCTTGCCCATCTCGAAGCCCGAAACGTAGAGGTCCTGTCCGACATAGGCCAGCCGAGAAGTGTCCCCGCCGGTGCCGTCGGCGTTGTAGGCGATCACCGGGATGCCGGCGTCGACGGCCTCCTGAATGGGTCCCCCCTGCGCGTCCGGGTCTATGACGCAAACCGCTATACCGTCGGCCTCGCCTGTGATCGCGGTATCAAACGAGTTCACCATCTCCTTGACGACGGCCGTCTCCGAGCCGGTCCACTGAAACTCGGTGCCGAGCATTGCGCTTGCGTCCTCGATCCCGTACTGGGTCGGGACGAAGAACGGGTTGGTCGTCACGTGATTGACGAACACGAAGTTGTACGCGGGGGTTTCGGGAAAGTTGCCTATCGAGGTGCCCCCGCTGCTTGCGGAATCTCCACCGCCGGCGCTGTCGGCCGGCGGTTCGTCACATGCGGCCGCGAGCAAAGGCAGCGATGCCAATGCGCCGCCGAGGGCGGTCCTCCTGAGCATCTCGCGCCGGTTGAACCTGCTGCCCGACCGGGGCCGGGCCCACTCGTTGCCGTCCACTCGGATACGCCTCCCCAACTTCATGCGGACCGGACCGACCCGGCCGCTCCTCCACCCCGTCCTCGTCCTAGTGCTGGGCAGTTTATCCTGGACGGCGCGCGGATAGCGAGTTATCCGCCCCTTTGGGACCGGGCGGTCTCAGGCACGAGCTCTCCGGCATCATTCAAATATTCCCGCCACGAGCGCGATGGCCGGTAGCCCAGCAACCTGCTTGCTTTGGCGCAGGAGATACCGGACGCATCCTCCCGGTCGATGTCGCGGAGCTTCACCTTGTCGCCGTAATGCTCCTTCACCGCCGAGGCGAAGTCCCGCCCCCCTGCGTTGTCGGGCGACGCGATGTAGAAGACCTCGTGCCCCGGCAGATCCGATTCGACGGCCAGACACATTGCGTCGGCGAGGTCGTAGACGTCGATATAGCTCCAGAAGCCCGCGGTGAGCTCCGAGCCGTCTCTTATCTGCGGCCCGAGATTTTGTTCGTAGTTGCCCTCATGCTGCACCCAGGACGGTCTGATCGAGATGCAACGGATGTCGGAGCGGCGGACCGCTGCGTCCATCAGCAGCTCGCCGAAGTACTTCGAGAGGGCGTAAGGGTCCTGTGGGCGAATGGGGTGTTCTTCGTCGACCGGAACGTAGTCCGGGAGGAACTCCCGTTCGGCGAAGAAGAAGCCTGGCACCGTCTCGCTCGAGGTGTTGACGAAGCGGGGGAGCCCCCACCGAACGGCCGCCTCGATCAGATTGAAGGTCGCCATGAGGTTGTTCTCGAACACCGTGTGAGGCGCGTTGCTCGTAGGTTCGGGAATTGCCGCGGTATGAACGACCGCGTCCATGCCCCGCACCATGGCGTAGGCCTGTCCGGCGTCGGTGAGGTCGGCCTGCATGTAGTCGGGATCGTCCGGCTCGGGGCGCTCGAAGATGGGCCGGTGGAGATCGGTAGCCCGAACCTCATGTCCCCTTTGTCCGAGTGCGGCGACGGTGGCGCTTCCGACCTTGCCGCGTGCTCCGGTGACCAGTACCTTCATCAAAGCTGCCTTCCTTTGTTTGTGTGTCGACTTCAGACCAGACCGCCAGGGCACTATAGTCGGCGGCCATGGCACAGGGCGCGCCGGACGACAAGGCAAGCAGGTTCTCTGCTCTCTACACGGGAGCGATAACCGACGTGCTCGACAGGATGGGCTGGTTGTCCCAGACGCTTCCTCCGGAGCTGTTGCCCCTGCGGGAGGGGATGCGGCTTGCCGGTCCCGCCTACACGATCGAGGGCCGGCCCGTGCCGGGCAACGACTACGACACCTCCATAAGAAAGATTCTCACCATGCTGGGCTCGGTGCCCGAGGGACACGTTGCCGTCTACCAGACCAACGACCGCTCGGCGGCCCATCTCGGGGAGCTGTCGGTGACATCGCTAAAAAAGCGCGGTTGCAGTGGGGCGGTCATCGATGGTGGCTGCCGCGATGTCGATTACATACTCAAAGAGGACTTGCCGGTGTTCTGCCGCTACACCACTCCTCAGGACTGTGTCGTGCGATGGGACCTGATCGCAGAGAACGCACCGGTCACAGTGGGCGGAGTGCGCATCTCGCCGGGCGACTACATCGTCGCCGACCATGACGGTATCGTGGCGATCCCGGCGGAGGTGTGCGATGTGGTGCTGGCCGAGGCGGAGAAGAAGGTCGCTGCAGAGAATGCCATCCGGGACGCGGTGCGCAGCGGAACGCTGCCGCTGGAGGCCTACGAGCGCTACGGCACCTTCTGAGCGTCAGGTCGGGAAACGGGCGCTCAGGCCTCCATCTATCAGCAGGTCTGCCCCGGTCATGAAGCTCGCTTCATCGGATGCGAGCCATGCCACGAAGTTGGCTATTTCGGCGGGTTCGGCGATCCGGCCCATGGGGTGTACTGCGAGCACGCTGGCCTCGGCGGCCTCTGGGTCCGGCTGCATGTCGATCCACTCCTGTACCAGGTGTGTTCTGACCCACCCGGGGCACACTGCATTGACCCGTATGTTATCGGCGCCGTAATCGAGAGCCAAACTGCGCGTCAATCCGATGACACCGGACTTCGCTGCAGCATAGGGAAACATGTTCTTGGTTGTCATGTGAGCGTGAATCGACGAGATGTTCACGATCGAACCGGAGCCCGCCCTTTGCATCGCGGGAAGGACGTATTTGCTGCACAGCCACACTGCTTTGAGGTCGACGGCAAAGACCCTGTCCCAGTCGGGCTCGGTCATCTGCGTCGCATCGAAGTAGGCGTTGATCCCCGCATTGTTGACGAGAGCGTCGATCTGTCCGAAGGCATCGAGCACGGCTCCTACCGCACCTTTGACGTGTCCTTCGGTGGTTACGTCGCAGGGCCAGAAGCGAACTTCGAGGCTCTCTTCTCGCAATTCTTTGGCCAGCGCCTCACCGGCGCGAGCGTCCAGGTCCCAGAGCCCAACCCGGGCGCCACTGCGAGCGCACTTTTCGACCGTGGCGCGGCCGATCCCCCTCGCCCCTCCGGTGATGACGCAGACTTTCCCCTCGAGGTTCACCGTTCTTTCCCGCTCAGGCCGGTACCGAGCCAACCAGAACCTTGGGCGGGGGCTCCGTCTCCGTGAGGGCCCGGAAGCCGTCGTCCACCGCCCTCTCCAGCGGCACTTTCATCGCGTCGACCGCCCCTGCCGAAATGGCACCGGACGCTATCAGTCGTATCGCCGGGGTGAAGTCCTCGTCGATGACATGGGACAAGGAACCGAGCACCTCCTTTTCCCCGACCGCGATGGAGGAGAACATCAGAGACGACGCCTGATTGGCGAGGCCCACGATGACGGTGCGGCCACCTCGCCGGCTGGTGGCGATGGCCGCCGGGCCGGTGCCTATGGTGCCCGCCGCATCAACGCACACATCGGGGCCCCGGCCACCGGTGAGCTCTCGCAAGGTGTCGAGCCAGCCGCCGTCTTCCGGAGCGAACGCTGCGGTCGCTCCCAGTCCCAGCGCGAGATCGCGCCTCCGAGCGTCCGGTTCGATGGCGACAACGGTTGAGGCACCAGCGGCGTTTGCCGCGACCACGCTGGCGAGACCGATCATT
>JALZIO010000296.1 GCA_030860245.1 Actinomycetota bacterium
CTGCCGGCGCGGCTACTTCGTCGACGGGCTGGGTGGCGCTCAGTTTGCCTTGCCCGGCGCGGTCGACCGCATGCGGGCAATGGACGAACCGCGCGGCGGGCCGGTGACCCAGGTTCTCGCAGCGACCGATCCAGCGAATCCCTACGGCGGCGCGCTCGGGTGGCCGCGCCGCGACGAGGAGGCCACCGGTCACCGCGCCGGGAGAAAGGCGGGTGCCGTCGTCGCGCTCGTCGACGGCGAGCTCGCCGTCTATGTCGAACGGGGCGGTCGCACGCTTCTTTCCTATTCGGACGATCCCGAGATTCTCAGGTCGGCGGCGGATGCGCTTGCCCTGGCGGCGCGAGATGGCCTACTGGGGCGGCTTGCCGTCGAGAAGGCCGACGGAGAAGCTGTCTTCGACACGCCCTTTGCTCGCGCGCTGATCGAAGCGGGCTTCCGCCACACCTCGAAGGGTCTGCGGGTTCGTGCCTGAAGGAGACACCGTTTATCTGGCCGCAACGCGCCTGAACGGCGCCCTCGCCGGCCAGCCCCTGACCAAAACCGACTTTCGCGTTCCCCGTTTTGCAACGATGGATCTCTCGGGCCGCCGAATCCGCCACGTCGCCGCGCGCGGTAAGCATCTGCTGTTTCGAATTGAGGATGGGGTGACGCTGCACACCCATTTCATGATGGACGGTGCCTGGCGGCTTTATCGGCCGGGGGAACGCTGGCGGGGACCGGCTTTTCAGGCGCGCGCGGTGCTCGAGACCCCGCCTTGGGTTGCAGTTGGTTTCAAGCTGGCGGTAACCGAGCTCATCCCAACGGCCGGCGAGCATGAGATTGTGGGCCACCTCGGCCCCGATCTACTCGGCCCGGATTGGGACCCGAGCGAGGCGCTCCGGCGATTGAAGGCGCAGGGGGACCGGCCCCTCGGCGATGCGCTTCTCGACCAGACCGTGATGGCGGGGCTGGGCAACGTCTACAAGTGCGAGGTGTGCTGGCTCAAGGGACTTGATCCGTGGCTCCGGGTGTCGGACGCCGGTGACCTGAAGGGTGTGGTGGATCTGGCGAAACGGCTCATCGAGGCAAACCGAACGATCGGGTCCCAGGTGACGACGGGTGACCTGCGCCGCGGCCGGGGCCAGTGGGTCTACGCACGCGCCGGACGGCCATGCCGGCGCTGCGGAACCCCGATCCGGAGGCGTCACGAGGGAGGCGAGCGGGTGACCTACTGGTGCCCCCACTGCCAGCCACCTTAGCCCCTCGCAGATGTCTCGCGGGGCGCCTCCGTCGGCGATGTCTAGGCCCTTGGAGACCAGGCCTACGCTCTCCCGGGTCGGAAAGATGTTGTGGATGAGGTCGGCGATCCTTTCGATTGGCCCTAATCTGGTATCGGCCGATCTGTCTAGGTTGGAGAGAGCCGCATGTACGACATATTCAAAGATCAGTTGCCGGACATAGATCCGGAGGAAACCGCAGAGTGGACCGAGGCGCTGGCACAGGTCATAGACCACTCGCCGGGGCGTGCCCGTTACCTGCTGTCGCGCCTCATGCACGAGGCTCGCTGCCGCCAGGTGGGCTTGCCCTCAATGGTGTCCACCAATTACATCAACACGATCTCGCCCGAGCAGGAACCTTACTTTCCCGGCGACGAAGCCATCGAAAAGCGCATCCGATTGATAACTCGTTGGAACGCCGCGGTGATGGTGTCTCGCGCCAACAAACACCACGACGGGATCGGCGGACACATCTCAACCTACGCCTCGGCGGCAGCGCTCTACGAGGTCGGCTTCAATCACTTCTTTCGGGGCAAAGATCATTCGGGCGGCGGGGACCAGGTCTTCATTCAGGGCCACGGCACGCCGGGTATCTATGCGCGCGCCTACTTGGAGGGTCGCATCAGCGAGGAGCGGCTCGACAGTTTCCGCCGGGAGGCATTCGGCGACGGCCTGTCCTCATACCCGCATCCCCGGCTCATGCCCGACTTCTGGGAGTTCCCGACCGTGTCGATGGGACTCAGCCCTCTCAACGCGATCTATCAGGCGCGCTTCAACCGGTACCTGCAGCATCGCGGCATCAAGGACACCTCCGACCAGCACGTGTGGGCGTTCGTGGGCGATGGCGAGATGGACGAGCCAGAGTCGATGGCCGCGCTTTCGATAGCAGCACGCGAGGGGCTCGATAACCTGACCTTCGTCGTCAACTGCAATTTGCAGCGGCTGGATGGGCCCGTGCGTGGGAACGGAAAAGTCATTCAAGAGCTCGAGTCCATTTTCAGGGGCGCCGGCTGGAACGTCATCAAGGTTATCTGGGGCCGCGAATGGGACGACCTGCTGGCGCGCGACAAAGACAGCGTGCTCGTCAATAAGATGAACACGACCCTCGACGGAGAGTTCCAGAAGCTCGCTGTCGAGTCGGGCGACTATGTCAGAGAGAACTTCTTCGGCTCCGATCCGAGGCTGAAGGAGCTGAGTGCCCATCTGTCCGATGAAGACCTTCGGAGGTTGCGGCGGGGTGGCCACGATTACCGGAAGCTGCATGCCGCCTATGCCTCGGCGGTGGAGCTTGGCGATGCACCGACCGTCATCCTCGCCAAGACGGTCAAGGGCTGGGCGCTCGGGGGCGCCTTCGAAGGCCGCAACGACACTCACCAGGTCAAGAAGCTTTCGATGGAGGAGCTGAAGGTCTTTCGCGACAGGCTCGAGCTTCCCATCAAGGACGAGGAGATCCAGGAGGGTGAGGCCCCCTACTACCACCCCGGCAAAGACTCAAGAGAGGTCGAGTATCTTCTGGCGCGCCGAAAGGCGTTGGGAGGTTTTCTGCCAGAACGCAGGGTTGTTGCCCCCAAGCTCGAGCTTCCGAAGGAAGATCTGTACGCAGAGTTCGCAAAGGGATCGAAGCAGCCTGTCGCCACGACGATGGCGTTCGTTCGGTTGTTACGGAAGCTCATGCGCGACGAGAACGTCGGTAAGCGCATCGTCCCAATAATTCCAGACGAGGCGCGCACTTTCGGGATGGAGTCGCTGTTTCCGGAATTCAAGATCTATGCCGCGCACGGCCAGCTCTACGAGCCGGTTGACGCCGAGCATCTGCTGGCATATAGGGAATCGCAGCAGGGTCAGATCATGGAGGAAGGCATCACGGAGGCCGGCTCGATGGGGACCTTCACCGCAGCAGGCACCTCTTATGTGTCCCACGGGGAAGCCATGATTCCGTTCTTCATTTTCTATTCGATGTTCGGCTTCCAACGTATCGGAGATCTCATCTGGTCGTTTGGGGACCAACGTGGACGCGGATTCTTGCTTGGGGCTACCTACGGACGCACGACACTCAACGGAGAAGGGCTGCAACATCAGGATGGCCACTCACTGCTGCTGGCAACGACGAACCCTGTCTGTCTGTCCTACGACCCGGCCTTTGCGTTCGAAACCGCGGCGATAGTCCGGAACGGACTGTCGAGGATGATGGACGAGGGAGAGGACATCTTCTACTATTTGACGCTCTACAACGAGGCGTATGGCCAGCCTGTGATGCCCGAAGGCGTAGAAGACGGCATTATCCGCGGCCTGTATCTCTTCCGTAAGGCGGAGGAAGAACGCCCGCACAGGGCACAGCTCCTTGGATCCGGGACGATCATGCAAGAGGTCTTGCGCGCTCAGGAGCTTCTGGCAGAGCATCATGAGGTCGGCGCGGATGTCTGGAGCGCAACCTCCTACCAGCAGCTACGCACCGACGCGCTCGAGGCCGAGCGTTGGAACCGGTTGCATCCCGAGGAAGCACCGCGTGTCCCTTATGTGACAAGTTGCTTCGAGAACAAAGACGGGCCGGTGATAGCTGCCAGCGACTCCATGAAGGCTGTTTCCGATCAGGTGGCTCGTTGGGTGCCCGCCCGCTTTCTGCCGCTCGGCACCGATGGCTTTGGACGTTCGGATTCACGCGCCGCCCTGCGTCGCCATTTCGAGAACGACGCAGAGCACATTGTCGTGGCGACACTTGCGCTGCTGTCCGAAGCCGGGGACATCAAACCCGAGGTGGTGACGGAGGCGATCAAGCGCTACGAGATCGATCCGGAGGCGACCTCCCCGCTCTTCGCCTGACCGCCGCCCCGGAGGCTGCGGGCCGGCGGAGGGCGCTGCCTGAAGGGGCGGGATGGGGGATGGGTTCGGGCCTTCTATCTCGACAATCTCAGTGCCCGGCCGGCGACTCCCCGCTTTCCGTGCCCGAGCTTCTCGGCGCTCGTGTCCCGGAC
>JALZIO010000330.1 GCA_030860245.1 Actinomycetota bacterium
CTTCGATCCGGCGGAGGTTGGCGCCCACCGACGACTCGCCCGTGACGACGACGACTCCGACCGAGCTCGTATGAGGAACGTGGGTGCCTCCGCACAACTCCTTCGAGTACTCCCCCACTTCGACCACGCGTACGAAGTCGCCATACTTCTCGCCGAAGATCGCCGTCGCGCCGATCGACTTCGCAAAACCCAAGCTGGTTTCGAAGGCGCGCACCTGATCGTCGGTCAGCACGCGCTCTTGAAGCTCGGCCGAAACGTCGGCGACCTGCGCATCGCCCAGTGCATCGAAGTGGCTGAAGTCGAACCGAAGCCGCCCCGGCTCGACCAGCGAGCCGGCCTGGCGGGCGTGCTCACCAAGCCGGTTCTGCAGGATCCAGTGAAGTATGTGGGTAGCCGTGTGCGCCCGCTGCGATCCCGTCCTCCGCGCCGAATCGACAATCGCCTCGACCTCGTCCCCGACCTTGAGCTCTCCGGAGCGCACGGTCACATGGTGCGCGGTGAGCCCGGGTACGAAGCGGCGGGTGTCGGTCACCGCGGCGGCGCCCGATGGGCTCTGAATCACTCCGCGGTCGCCTACCTGGCCGCCGCCCTCGGCATAGAAGGCCGTGCGGTCCAACACGATGTCGACCTCGTCGCCCTCGCTTGCAGCGGGGACACCTTCGGCCCCATCGGAGATGGCAATGATGCGCGCCGGGGTGCTCAGATGCTCGTAACCGAGGAACTCGGTGGCCCCGTGCTCCTCGAGCAGTGGGTCGAACAAATCTCCCCTGGGTTCCTCACGTCCTGTGGTGCGCGCTGCGCGTGCGCGTTGGCGTTGGCCTGCCATGAGCGATTCGAAACCGGCCACGTCCACGGGAACTCCGGCCTCACCGGCAAGTTCGGTGGTGAGCTCGACCGGAAAGCCGAAGGTGTCGTGCAGCCGAAAGGCAACCTCGCCGGACAAAGTCGGCGCGCCAGCTGCCTTCGTGTCCTCGATCTCGGTCTCGAGCAGGGACACTCCCTGTTTGAGCGCTGCTCCGAACCGCTCCTCTTCACGGGCCGCAACCTCTACTATGAGCTCGCGGCTCTGCTTGAGCTCCGGATAGGCGTCACCCATTAGAGTTATCGCCGAATCGACCAGCGCCGGCAGGACGGGCTCTTCACGGCCCAGCAGACGTGCGTGCCTCACCGCCCGCCGCATCACACGCCGAAGCACATAACCGCGCTCTTTGTTCGACGGCAGGACTCCGTCGGCAATCAGGAACGCCGTCCCCCGTCCATGGTCCGCAAGCACCCGGAGGCTCATGTCGGTGCGCGCATCGCGTCCGTAGCCCTTGTGGGTCAGCTCTTCCGCGGTATGCACCATGCCGAGGAGGAGATCGGTGTCGTAGATGGATGAGGCGCCCTGCAACACGAAGGCAGTCCTTTCGAGCCCCGCTCCGGTGTCGATATTCTTCTGGGGCAACTCGGACACCGGTTCGATCGCCGCGTTGCAGTTGTTCTGCATGAAGACGAGGTTGTAGATCTCGACGTAGCGGGCTTCGTTTTCTCCCGGGCCGATTTCGGACGGCGCTCCGAAGGCGTCGCCGAGGTCGACGAAGATCTCCGAGGACGGACCGCAGGGGCCGGCAACCCCCATGTCCCAGAAGTTGTGCTCTTTGCTCCGCCTCACGATGCGCTCGGGCCGGACGCCGACGCCGTCGATCCAGATCGCCCGCGCCTCCTCGTCGGTCTCGAAGATGGACACCCACAGCCTGTCCGGGTCGACACCCCACCTCTCGGTGACGAGTTCCCAGCCCCACGGGCAGGCATCCGCCTTGTAGTAGTCCCCGAACGAGAAGTTGCCGAGCATCTCGAAGAAGGTCAGGTGACGGGTGGTCTTGCCGACCTCGTCGATGTCCGGGGTCCGAAAGCATTTCTGGACCGTCATGGCGCGGCGGGAGGGGGGCCTCTGCTCCCCGGAGAAGTAGGGCTTGAACTGGATCATTCCCGCGTTGGTAAGCAGCAGGGTCGGGTCGTCGGGAACCAACGAGGAGGACGGCACGCGCGCGTGGTCTCGCTCTCCGAAGAAGGAGAAGAATCGCTCGCGAATGGTTGCCGAATCCATGGTCCTCAAGATACCCGCCGAGTCGCCGGCCGTGAGGCGCGCCGGCGCGAACGTTAAGGGTGGCCCGCACCGCCCTTTGGGCGTCAAGGACCTGCTCCGGATACCGGTCGTACCCTTGGGCCGGCCTTCAGATCCGCGTTGGGCGGCTTACGGCTTTGGTGGTCGCCGGTAGGCTAAAAGCTTATGGGGTCGCCGCCTGGGCCCGGCGGGCTGGTGCGCCGATTGGATTCGAGGCGCCGGTTGGCGACCTCGAGCAACCCTCCCGTCATCGAGCTTACCCGCAGGCGATTCTTCTGCCGCGATGTCCAGCGGTTGAGCTCCAGCGCGCCGGCCGCTCCCACCATGAGCCAGAACAGAGATTTGATCATTGCGACACCCTACCCCGGGCCGGCCGGCGCCCCGGCGCGCCGGGCTTTGGTGCGCGCCGGTTCAGCTCTCCTCTGGCTTCCGGGCAAGCTCGGCCTCGCGCCCGGCAATAGCTTTGTAGTAACGGCGGTTGTGCAGCTCCTCCGGCAGGTACTGCTGGTCGACCCAGCCACCGTGATCGTGGGGATACAGGTAGCCCTTGCCCGCCCCGGTCGAGCGCGAGGCCCGGGAGTGCGAGTCCCTGAGGTGAGCCGGCACCCTGAGCGGCCCGCTCGCGCGCACGTCCTCCTCGGCGCCCCAGAGTGCAACGGCGCTCGCATTGGATTTGGGGGCCAGGGCGAGGTAGGCCGCCGCCTGGGCAAGATTGAGCCTGGCCTCCGGCAGGCCGACGAACTCGAGCGCGTGATGGGCGGCGACTGCGACCGTGAGCGCGGTCGGGTCTGCATTGCCGATGTCCTCGGAGGCGAGAATCACCATACGGCGGGCGATGAAGCGAGGATCCTCGCCGGCGTCGAGCATGCGCGTCATCCAGTAGATCGCCGCATTGGGATCCGATCCGCGCATCGACTTGATGAATGCCGAGATCACGTCGTAGTGCCAATCTCCGCCTTTGTCGTAAGGCAGGGCGCGCCGCTGCAGCGCTTCTTCGGCGGCCTCCAGGTCGATGTGTCCCGTCTTCGAGACCGCCATCAGCCCAGCGGCCTCCAGTGCGTTGAGAGCCACGCGCGCGTCACCTCCGGCACCCTCGGCGATGTGTGACAGGGCGTCGGGGTCGGCGTCGACCTCCATCCGGCCGAGCCCTTTGTGGGGATCTTCGAGCGCCCTGTTCATGAGCGTCAGGAGATCGTCTGCTTCGAGGGCCTCCAGCC
>JALZIO010000004.1 GCA_030860245.1 Actinomycetota bacterium
GATTCGACCTTCAGCCATCAGCTTCACGATGTGTTCGGGCACGCCGGCGGGTATCAGTCGAGCAATGGGCACGCCTCTGTCCGTCACCACGACCGTCTCTCCTCCGCGCACGCGCCTCAGGTAGCTGCTCAACGAGTTCTTTAGCTCCCTGACGCCGACTTCAATCATGTAGCAACCATAGCATGGAAGTGGCTACATTTCTGAGTGGATGCTCATCACATGAGTAAGCGACTCCAGGTGATTCTCCAGGATGAAGAGTTCGAGAAGCTTCGCCTCGTTGCCCGAGAACGCGGACTCACGGTTTCCGAAATTGGTGCGGCAAGTTCTGCGGCGCGCCCGGACGGAAGGGCCTGCCGGTGATCGAGCTCGCAAACTTGGTGCGGTTCGGGCAGCCGCGCGACACGGTTTTCCGACGGCGGACATCGATGAGATGCTCGCCGAGATCGAGCGTGGCTACACCGCTTGATGATTCTCGTCGATCGGTCCCTGGAATAGAACGATTGCGTAGTTCCCTAGAGTGGGCTCACTGAACCCCGAAAGTCGGCCCGGTTGTTAGCTCGGCCACCCAGCCCCGCTCGCGCGACGCCCCATCAGAGTTGTCTGAGCCGTGGGCAGCAAGTGGCCGATCAAACCCGCGCCGGAGGGCGGGCTTCTCGTACCATGTCGGGCATGGCGACGGAGAAGCTTCGGCTGCGCATCGGCAACCTCGGAAAGGCCGTCCTCATTACCGGCCAGGCCTACCAGGACCCCAAGGACGCCCTCAACGAGTTCATCTCGAACGCGGCGGACGAGTACGCCGAAGGCGCGGTTAGGGGTGGATTGATTCGGGTGCTGCTTCGCCGGCGGGGGCGCTATCCGGTGATCGCCATCGAGGACTACGGCCGCGGCCTTGACGCCGAGCGCCTCCGGGGGGTGGCGAGAAGCCTGTTCGAGTCCGGCAAGGCGGGCGACCCCCGCACGGTGGGGGAGAAGGCGATCGGGATACTCGCCTTTCAGCAGCTCGCCGGTCGCTGCGACATCGTGACCCGACCGGATCACGGAGCGAGGACCTTCGCGCTACGCCTGACGCGCGGCAGCACCACGGCGCAGCTCGACCTGAACGAGCGCCGGCGCGCCCGCGATCGAGCGGGCACCACGGTTTATCTCGGAGACCTCGATCCCGACGTTCTGCGCGTTCTCACTCAGCGAAAGATCGTCAACTACTTGAGGCGCCGGAGGGGTGCGGCTCTGGAGCGCGGCGATTACGTCATCGAGGTGGTCGAGCGCCGCCAAGCCGAGCTTGTCACGCCCGAGGAGCCGGACGGAGTTCGCCTCGACGTCCCCGCCCAAATCACTCCGTGGGGCCGTATCGAGCTATTCCTGTTCGTCTCGCCACAGCCCGACCAGCACCGCCGAGTCGCGGTCGTCGGCCGGGGCGGAACCACGATCATCGACGACATCGCCGAAATCGAAGAGTTCGACGGCCCACCGTGGTTGAGCGATCAGGTGTCGGGATACGTCACCTTCGAAGCCCTGCAGCAGACCTCCGGACGGCGCGCCGTCCTGAGGGACCGCGATGTCTTCCCCGCCTTCGTCACCGGCGTGCGCGCCATCGAGCCCGCTGTCGTGCGGACTCTCGAGCGGGTGACGCGTGAGGTCACCGAGGAGACGGCCGACCGCCTCGCGGAGGCAGTGCGAAAGATCTTCGGCCGCGTGCTCAAAGAGCTCGACGACCTTGACAACCCCATGCGCACTCCGGTCGGCGAGGAGCCGGGGGAGGGCGCGCTCGCCACGGAACCTCCGGGAGAAGCCTCCGGTCCGGGCGGCGCCGATGAGCCGGAGCAAGAAGTGGGCGACCTCATGCCGCCGGCCGAGCAGCTCGCGCCCGACCCCACCGAGCAGGCTCCGCAGGCGGCGCCCAGGGGCGGCCGGGGGCGCGATCTGCCCAACCTCGTCCCCGATCCGAGCCCGGACGGATTGCGCAGCCGCTTCGACGACGACGCAGGGATCGTCTACTACAACGACCACCATCCCGACTACATCCTCGTCAAGGACGACGAAAGCTCGCTCCTCGATTACCTTGCCACCCTCGTAGCAAAGGAATACGTCGTCTACAACAATCCCCGGGCGCCTTCAGAGGAGCTTGCGGAGGAGATGGTTCGGATGCTGGTCCGGGTCCGCAGACACCTGCCACGCCGACGCTAGGCCCGCCGGACTTGAGAGCTTGATTGGCGGTTACATACCAAGGCCAAATCGCCCGCTTCGCGTAGCGACGTGTTCTGCGGTGCACCCTTCCCGCCATGAGCCGTGATAAGCCCGAGGAGAGCTTGCGGGCACATTGGGCACGTAATGTAGTGCCCCTCCAGTCGTCACGAGTGGAGCGGGCTGAGTTCACGCTATCTCGGCGGGTGATTGGGGCGTTTGATAGCAATAGAGAGAGAACAGGGAGGCAGGGCTATTTGACGTTTAGGTCGGTTATGTCGAGATGCGAATCGACGGCGTCAATACCGACCATGTTGTGCTCTAGCACAACATGGTGGCCGGTCAGGTCAGTATTGTGGGTCACGAACGCTGGGCCGTGGTTGTGATGCGCCCGAACGTTCTCAAGGTTGACTTCTCCGTCAACGAACATCGCCCCCCCACTGACAGCGGCGCAGGCACACTCTTCAGGGCGTCTCTTTTCGCCCTCGGCCTCTTCGGTCGGCAGGGAGCTTTTTCTCACGAGGCCAAAAGGCACGGCGAACCTGGACTTCATTTTCTTCCCGCCGCACCTTGGGCAGCTCCCCTGAACGCCCCGACGAGTAAGCCACTCGAATCGATGGCCGCAGCCTTGACAGGTTAGGTCCCGGATGGGCATTAGCGAATGTCGCTATCCGGAGCACTCAAATCGGAGTCCTCCGAGTCGATGCTCGTAGTCATGCCCCGAATGCGCGCTCTCGGCAGGTTGGCATTACTCCGTCTTAGCCGTACGCCGATTCTTTCTGAGGTCTCATCGTGTTCATTCGAGAGGATGAATGTCAGGAGACCGGCAAGGGCAACACAGGCGGCCACGACCATGAAGGGATCAGACCAAGAGGAATCCAAAGGAGTAATCTAGAGGCATGAAACTAGTGGTGGACTTCAACATGCGGGAAGAGAGCGGGCTAGTGCCTGCCCTCCTTCTCCGCGACCAGATCGAGAGCCTTCACGCCGGCGAGAAGGTCATCGCGGCAGACGGAGAGGGTACCGAATGCTTAGCCGTGGTCAGGGCGATCGAAACAAACGAGGGATACGCTTTACTTTCGCCAGTCGGCGGGACCTGGCAGCACGACTCCACCTTCCGGCCTTCCGCCGAAGACTTGCTCGCCAGGGGCTAGCAAGGCAGGGAGGCCTTGCCTCCTCCCTTTCGGAGCTCAGTCTGCCAGCCGGTCCTCGAAAGCCGGAGCTTTGAGCTGCTCCACATAAATCTCTTCGATGACGGCCTCGAATCCGAGGCAAGCCGAGGGTCGGCCGGAACGATCGCGACGGCGGGCTTACCTCTTCGCAGGATGACAAACCGCTCGCCGGCCGCCACTCGAGAGATGAGCTCCGAGAAGCGCTTCTTGGCCTCTGTCACTCCAAGGTTCTCGACCACTATCTGCCTCCGTATGTGGGTTCTGAGGGGGCATTCTGACAGGAAGACGTCCAGGTCCACGCTTAACGCTACCTTTTTGACCCACCCCTTCATTACGATGGTCTGAGCCGTCGCTGAGGAGGGACCTTGTCGACCCGGGATCGAAAGCTGGACGCCTCCACTCTCGAGGGGTGGTTGTGGGATGCGGCCTGCCAGGTCAGAGGGCCGTTAGACGCGCCCAAGTTCAAGGACTACATCCTTCCGCTCGTGTTCTTGAAGCGCCTCTCGGACGTCTTCGAGGACGAGATCGAGGG
>JALZIO010000008.1 GCA_030860245.1 Actinomycetota bacterium
GCCGAGACCGCGGTGGCCAGAGCGACGGGGTCGTTGTCGATGTGGACCTTCGACAGCACCTCGCCGTCGGAGTTCTTGCGCACGATCACCGACCGGCGACGGTGCAGGTCGATGCCGACATATTCTCCTCTGGCACAACATCGCGGTGGCGGCTGCTGTACTGGTCTTGCTCGTGTCCCTTGTCGCGGTGTGGCGGTGGCCATGGTCGTACTTCCCGAGCCTCGCTCTCGCGGCGGCGGTATGGGCGGCGATCGAATACACGCAACATCGCGTAAAGCTGATCCTCCCGGTCAGGTCGTGGAAACCGCTGTATGTCTGGCCGATCCTCGTCATCAGTGCGGTGACGGGCATCTCCGCGCTACTCGGACTGTGGCTCGGGGGCCTGGCTCGCCTCGGCGTGTTGATCGTGCTGGTCGCCCTGGCAGGGGCGCTTGGCATCGTCTGGATGAGGCGCAAGCACCTTCGGCCACCAAATGTCGATCCGGACAGAGCGCGGCAGATCATGCGGTGCTTCGACCCCGCACAGGTCCCAGCGCTTGCCACGCTGGCTCGCTCATTCGCCGTCTGCACCCGGTGGCATTGTTCTGTCCCGGGTGCGACTTGGCCAAACCGAAACTTCGCGCACGCCGGCACGTCCGACGGCACGGTCGATATCGAACCAGACCTCTACACCAACGCGACGATCTTCGATCGGATCGAAGCCGAAGGCAAGCGTTGGCGCATCTACCGTCATTCCGACGCTCTCACTCAGGTGATGGTCTACGACCGTCTGTCGGACGAGCAGCGGATCGGTAACTGGTATGACTTAAGAACATTCTCGGACCATGTGGCTAGGCCGCTTGACTTTCCGGAGTACTCCTTCATCGAACCCATTCACGACGGCCCCCTGTCGAACAGCCAGCACCCTGGAAACAACGACTACAACCGAAAGCCGGCCGACAACGAGCACTGGGATTTCGAACGAGGCGATATGCTCATCGCCTGGGTCTACGAGAAGCTGAAGTCGAACCTCGAACTGTTCGACAAGACGATGCTCGTCATCACCTACGACGAGCACGGGGGGTTCTACGACCACATGCCTCCGCCACTGGATGCCAAGGCACCGGAGCCGCCAGGAACCAGGCCACGCCGACGACTGCACAGGTTCGTCGATCTCTTCGTCGAGCATGACACTCGGTCGTTTCGGTTCAACGTGCTCGGACCGCGGGTGCCAACCGTGATCGTCTCACCCCGCATACCGGCGGGACCGGATCCCCGGCTGTACGACCACAGCTCTATTCCGCATACGTTACGCAAGCTCTTTGCTCCGACGAGCGATCAACTGTCTTGTCGTGAGGCAAACGCACAAACCTTCGACGATTTGGCGAGTCTTCACGAATCCCGCCGTGATCTCCCCAACCTTGCAGGCCGAGCGGATGAGACCGTGCTGTTCGGTGCCCGTGCTCCAGCCTTCGGTCCGTTGGAGAATGAGCGCCCCCCTCCGCCGCCGCGGCAGGACGAGTTCGCGAAGCAGTTGGAACACATGGAGGTGCAGCTTCGGGCCAAGTTGTTGCACCGCGAGGCTCGATTTGGTCCGCTCAGCGATGCTCGCAGACAGAATACGGCTCGACTCTTCACGAACCTCGCCGAGCGAGCCCGAACCCAGGAGGGACCATGAGTGCTCTCAGCGTAGGATCTACCGCGGTCAAGACACAGGACGACGAGAAGGAGGACAGCGGACCGATCGGCAAGTTCGTCAAGTGGATTCCGGGCGACGCGGTGGCGTTTTATGCCGCGGTGCTCACGGTGGTCGGCGAGCAGACCGAGGCCGGCGCTTCGGCGTCGACCGAGGCGACGACATCGACGACCGCTCGACCAACGCTAGGTGCGGCCAACCGTCGAGACATCGACGCCAGTTCACCGTCGTGGTTCCTCTTTGGACTCGCCGTCGCTATAGGCCTTGTCGTGATGGGTGCGATCGGGAAGACGCGTCGGACGTCGGGTCGTGCCTCAAGTCGAGTGCCACCCGCGCCGCTTGTGTCGCGTTGTGTGTTCACCGGCATAGCATTCGTGCTGTGGGCATCGCTTCTTCCGACTTCGTGGCCGAACTCATGGTCCTTCGTACAGGATATGGGTGCCGCCTATGTCCTCGTCCTCACGGCCATCGCCGCTATCTTCACCGCTCTAGCCGAGAGGTTCCTGGGGGGCTGGCGTCCCACGACAAGCGGGACTCCACGGAAGCCGCGAATTACAGGTGAGCCAGCCACTGAGAAGAGGTGATCTGTATCCGTTCGGGGGCAGTGCCGACCATGCTTCTGCCACCAAACATGACGGCGGCGACTATAACCCCGAACAGGACCTCAACGTCCCTACCCGAGAGGTGGTTGACGGGCTTCGGCTGCTCATTCTCCGGTACTACCGAACGGATGTCCGACGGCTTCAAATCGTTTCTGCGTGAACGTACTGTTGTAAACACGCTGAACTGGCCACCTACAACCGCTCAAATAGCCATGTACACGCGGCTATGTGCGGTAGCCGCAACCCTTTCAGCCGATCGGCGCCGCCGTGGAATCGGAAGTGGCCGGGCCTCGCCGATCGCCCTCGGCACGAGCCGAGTGCTCGGTAATGCGCGACCGAAGGTCAGGCGCGGCCCCTCGCCATGCCATCCGCAATTGCCGGATGAAGCGCTACCTCCGCGGTGGCGATCCACCCGAAAACGCGCGGGCGTCCCAGTCCTGTGCGTTATCGAGCACGAGGTAGGTGCCGTTCCCGAGCGGTCGTGCCACTCTGGGCCGAACACCCGCTCCGCCTCCTCGAAAGGGAGCGTTCGGCTGGGAGCCGTGATGGATCTCGAGGCTGAGCGGGTAGCGTCGACTTCTCATCCTGAAGGATCCGGTCGCCAGGGCGGCAGATCGTCGTCATTGAGAGGAACGGCCTGTAAGTCCTCGGCGAAGGAGAAGCCGACAGGCGCTTGCACGATCCCAATGAATTGGTCACCGTGCATCACGACCGCGAACTCTGCGAAGTCCGAGTCGGCGTTGCAGGAAGGGCAGGCCCCTTCTGCATAGGCCGCAATCCACGCGCGCCCCTCAAATGGCGTGCCGTGATTGATCCGACGTCGATGCCCAGACGCCCAGCGAACCGAGTCGCCAAGTCGATAGTCATAGAGCCAGCACTCGCCGAATTTCACTTGCAGTACGCGTGTGACCACTACGCCGCAGTGTCGGCATGCAGCGTCAACGCGAAGGCGATTGTAAGTCCCCACGCCTGAAGTGTCGCATCACAATCATGGAGCCGGGCCGAATGCCGACGCACGCGGCATCATCGCCAGTTCGTGCACTCGGCTGCAGCGGGGATCGACCGGCGTTACCTCGCGCCGCACCCGTGCCGTACTCGTGCAGTCGAGGAGCCGCACCAGAACCGTCGTTCTGGCCGTCAGTGTCGACAGCGAGCGAGTAGGCCCGGCTGCCGGCGGTCATCGACGATCGACCGAGCCGGGAAGGGAACAATTGGTCACGACAACGGCGGGTCCGCAGGGCCAGACTCGCGGGTGATCAAGGAGCTCCGCGTGAAGCGCTACCACTCCTATCTCTGCGACTCGGACCGCTGGCACGAGCTGCAGTTGCGCGCCGGCGACGTCGTCGTGACCACGCCACCGAAGTGCGGCACGACGTGGATGCAGATGTGCTGCCTCGTGTTGATCCACGGCCCGCAGCTGCCCGGGCCTCTCGGCGAGCTGGCGCCGTGGCTCGACCAGACCGTCGATTCGATGGACGACATCCGTGCTCGTCTCGATGCCCAGGACCACCGCCGCGTCATCAAGACCCACACACCGCTCGACGGCCTGCCGGGGCAGGCAGACGTGACCTATATCGGGGTCGCTCGCGATCCTCGTGACGTCGTGCTTTCCGCGGGCGACCACGCCGCCAACATGCGCATCGAGTCGATCGTCGGCGCCAAGGAGCGGGCGGGGCTGCCGGTCGAGCTGCCGAACCGCCCGCCGAGGCCGGAGGATCCGTCCGAAGCGATTCGAGCGTGGCTGGAGGCGGACACGCCGCCCGACGTGCCGACCTCAAGCTTGCCGTTCACCGTGCACCACCTCCGCACTGTGTGGGAACGGCGGCACGAGCCAAACGTCGCGCTCTTTCAC
>JALZIO010000024.1 GCA_030860245.1 Actinomycetota bacterium
CTGGGTCGAGGTTGGAGGTGGGCTCGTCCAGCACCAGGATCTCGGGCTCCATCGCCAGAACTGTTGCAACCGCCACGCGTCTTCGCTGTCCGAAACTCAGATGATGCGGAGGCCTACCCGAGTAGTCTTCCATGCCCACCGCGGCCAGCGCCGACTTGACTCGAACGCCGGTTTCCTCGGCGCTCATACCGAGGTTTCTTGGCCCGAAGGCCACATCTTCGAAGACCGTCGGCATGAAAAGCTGGTCGTCCGGGTCTTGGAACACGATCCCCACGCGCCGGCGCACCTCCCTCAGATTCTCTTTCTTGACCTCGAGCCCTCCAACCACAACATCCCCCACGCTTGGCGTCAGGACGCCGTTCAGGTGCAACACCAGGGTCGTCTTGCCGGCTCCGTTGGGGCCCAGCAGCGCGACGCGCTCCCCCCGCTCGATAACGACATCACAGCCGAAGAGCGCCTGATGGCCGTCTGGGTACGAGTAGGCAAGCGCGCGTACCTCGAGGGCATAGCTTCTCAACGGGTCATCCAAGCCAGAGCCGACACCATCGACGCGAGAACGGGCAGAGCAAGCGCAGCTGCCCATCGACTTAAGGGGACCATCGGGTCGTGATCGAGGGGCATCGACCCCGAATATCCCCTGGACACCATTGCGAGGTAGACGCGCTCCCCCCGCTCGAAGGACTTGATGAAAAGCGTTCCCGCGGATGCCGCGATCGCTCGGGCCTGCCAGAACCAGCGCGGGTCGTAACCGCGCGACTCGCGCGCGATCCTCATGCGGGTGACCTCGCCTGTGATCACGTCCGCGTAGCGCACCATGAAGCCAGCTATCGC
Source organism: Actinomycetota bacterium (assembly GCA_030860245.1). Taxonomy (GTDB): domain Bacteria; phylum Actinomycetota; class CADDZG01; order CADDZG01; family WHSQ01; genus JACDDL01. The sequence continues at coordinate 832 of JALZIO010000024.1, forward strand.
GGTGAACAGGCGCGGCATGCGGAGGTGCTCGAGCCCATGCAGGATCTCGGCGATGGGCGTAGTGGCCCCCAGAAGAACCGTAGTAAACAGCCCCAGCGTCGCTTTGGCCAGGATGTTCCACGCGCCCCACAGCCCATCGATCGAGAGCGAGACGCCGAGCACATCGACTCGTTCTCCCCCTCCGATGAGCGGAAGGAAAAGCGCGAAGAGCACGAAGGGCGTCTCGATGAGGAGGCGCTTCGCAACCCACCACGGTGATATCTGCGCGCGCCGCGCCACGCCCGCAAGCAGCAGAGCGTACAAGCCGTAGGCCCAGAACGCCTCAGGGGGCGTGGCGACGACTGCTAGGACGAACAGAAAGGCCGCTAGGACCTTGCACTGTGGGGCTAATCGGTGGACCGGGCTGTCCCGGTGAACGAAGAGTCCGTGGGCGTGCCCGCCGCTCAGGGAGCCTCCCTCGGCGAACCGGCTCCATTGCGATCCCTCAAGCTACGGAGCGCCCCGAAGAGCGCGAGCCCAATCCCGAAGGTGATCAGCACTCCGATCAACCCCGAAAGACCCTTGCTGACCCTTTCGCCGTCCACGTTCTTGACCGCGTATCCGGCGAGCGGACTCTCGTCGAGTGCGTGTGCCTCCGCTTGCTCGTCGAAGCCCTTGTCAATCGCAACCTTGTTGAGGCCGTCCGGGCTGCTGCTGGCAAAGGGACTGACGAGGAGGGCCAGCGCAATCGCCACAAACAGCCCTGAGAAGATGAATAATTTGATGTTGTCCTTCACTTCTACCCCCCGGTCGCTTTCGCAGTCCGCATTGCAACAGGGACGACAAGACCCGCCGCTCCGTAGACCAGGTCCGGACGCACGTTGAGGACGGCGCCGACTGTTGCTGCGGTGATGAGGCCCTCACCGATGCCGATCAATATATGAACGCCGACCATCGCCGACGCGACCGTAGCCGTGGACGCGTTACCGGCTCCTCCGATCGCGTATTCGATCGTGAAGAAGAACGCCGAAAGGGGGACCGAGATCGCCGCGACGATGCCTGCGGCTGCGGCGATGGAACCTTTTGTAGCGGGCATGACTCTCTTGAGAACCAAGAACAGGGCGTAGCCGCCGAAGGAGGTGACGATGGCCATGTTGAATATGTTCAGCCCGAGCGCGGTCAGCCCTCCGTCCGCGAACAGGGCCTGGACCAGCAGCACGACGGCAACGCAGATGGCCCCTGCCCACGGGCCCACCAGCACCGCGGCGAGCACTCCGCCGAGCAGGTGCCCGCTGGTGCCGCCGGCAACGGGAAAGTTCAACATTTGGACTGCGAATATGAACGCCGCCACGAGTCCTGCAAGGGGGACTTGTTTGTCATCCATCACCTCGGCGGCTTTCTTGGACGCAATACCCAGTCCCCCCGCGGCCACCCCCCCGGCCGCCAGCGAAGTGCCTGCGTTGATGAAGCCGTCAGGTATGTGCATGCGTTGCCTCCCCTACCAAGACAGTTCCTGCATAGTACCGTAGTTGCAATTACCAGCAATAGCTCCAGTCGCACCCGGGACAACGATCCAACCGCACGGAGTACGGGAGAGTCAGGTCGCCTGCTTGGACCGGCACCTCTCACACATGCCAGAGATCGCGAAATGGGTGAGGTCTGCGGAGAAGCCGTGCCGCTCGAGGAGGTGTCGCTCCAACGGTTGGACTTCGGACCGGGGCAGGCTGTCGTTCCGGCCACAGCTCGAGCAGGTCAAGTGCACATGACCTGCTTCGGGAGCTCGATGGTACTCGACACCATCTTCGAAGTGGGCATGGACGAGGACACCGAGCTCGTCGAGAAGACCGAGGGTCCTGTATACGGTCGAGGCGTTGACTCCTGGAACACGTTGAGCAACCAGGGTGGCCAGGTGGCCGGCGTTGATGTGGTCCTGAGCGCGCATCACCTCCGAGACGATCGCTCGCCGCTGGGGGGTAACCCTCAGCCCCTTCAGCCGCAGCATCTCCAACACCCGGGCCGCCGCCTGGTCGGTCTGCACCTGGCCATGCTAGCTGCTGCAATTAGCTGCTACAGCATGGCTTAGTCATGGGGTGTTGGCGACGAGAGCTCGCAACTTGCAGGAGTTGACAGAAGCGGATAGCTCAAGCATTATTGAGTCAATGTTCACTGATGAACTACGACAGCGGGCGAGGAGGCACGCCTCTCTATCAGACCCCCATCGACTGGGTATTGTCGACGAGCTCGCCGTTTCGGATCGCTCCCCCTCTGAACTTTCCGAGGCGCTTGGACTTCGCTCGAATCTCCTTGCCCATCATCTCCAGGTGCTCGAGGCCGTTGGCCTGGTGACACGAATCTCCTCGCACGGTGATCGCCGGCGCCGCTATCTCCGGCTCCGGCGGGCGGCACTCGGTGAGTTGAGTAAATCGTTGGGCCTGCATGCGAGGAGCATCCTCTTCGTCTGTACGGCGAACTCGGCTCGGTCACAGCTCGCGGCTGGAGCGTGGAACCAACGCCACAGCATTCGGGCAGGGTCCGCTGGTACACATCCCGCCGACCGAGTCCATCCACAGGCCGTCGCCGCTGCCAAACGACTCGGCATCGACTTGAAGGGTGCGAGACCACACCCGCTGACTCCGGTCGATCCGGAAGGGGAGGTGCTGGTGGTCACGGTTTGCGATCGGGCCCACGAGGACCTTGCGAAGATCGACCGAGTTGGGCTTCTTCATTGGTCGATCCCGGACCCTGCTGAAGCCGGGACGGACAAAGCCTTCGATCAAGCTGCCACCGAGATTCTCGATCGAGTCAATGAACTGACTCCGCTCGTGTCCAACACTCACTAAGGAGGGTGCCGTGCATCCAACCAGGAGCTACCTAGACGATGTCCCGCTTGAGGTACGTCACCTGATAGGTCGCGCCGCGGAGCGACTTCACCGCGAGTTCACCGGCATCTTCGCAATCGAGACAATTGAGCGGTTCATTGCCGACTCGTGGGACCGAGTAGGCCACGGGAAGGTGCAGACCTTCGCTCCCCTGTTTGTGGAGCGTTTTGCGCGTGAGCGCCTGAGGGCTCTTGGCAAAGTCGAGGGTAAGGTGACTTCCAGGTTCCCGAGCGTAGTCTTTCTTTGCACCCACAACGCAGGACGTTCACAGATGGCGGCCGGCTGGCTACAGCGGCTCGCGGGGGACCGTATCGAGGTGTTCTCTGGGGGATCGGATCCCGCCAGCGAGGTGAACCCGGCCGCCATTGAAGCCATGGCCGAAGTAGGGATCGACATCGCCAACGAGTATCCCAAGCCGTGGACCGACGAAGTCATGCAGGCAGCGGACGTGATCGTCACGATGGGATGCGGGGACTCGTGTCCTATTTTCCCCGGCAAACGCTACGAGGATTGGGAGCTCACAGATCCAGAAGGCAAGCCCGTCGAGGAAGTTCGCGCCATTCGAGACGAGATAAAGGAACGGGTGGAAACCCTCTTTACCGAACTCGTCTTCGCTCCCTCGCAGCATCGAGACGGCGAGCCATACCATCCATAGGCCGAGCAGCAAGGGCAGTGCTCCAAAGAGCCGCCAGCTTGCGTAGCCGCCGAACGTCATCAGCTCGGTCGGAACAGGCGCCAGATAGGCGAGCTGGAGCGTAAGCGATTCCGATTCGCGTGCGAAAGCGACTCGTTCGGGCAATGTATCTCCTGCCACGGTGGCATAGCCGCTCGCCTGCGCCCCCCGGCGGCAAGCAGCGCCAGAACGACGCGCACGATCGTCCGACGGTGGGTCCGAAGAAAGAAGCGAGCGGTGATCACTCTTTCTCGGAGCGGTAGACGTCGAGGAAGGTTTCCCCCATGACATAGCCAACGATTTCGGCGCAGCGCATGCGGCCGAAGTCCGGCATTTCACCAGGTAGATAACCAATGCGTTCTTTTGAGTGCGACCGAGTGCGAGTCGAGTCCGAGAAGCTGAGCGCTCCGCGGGTCGGTCGTATCATGTCCATCAGGAGCCGGAGGGTCGTCGACTTTCCCGCTCCGTTAGGTCCAAGGAAGCCGAACATTTCACCTTCTCGAACGTCGAGGTCAAGGTCGAACAGGCCCCTGCCGTTGCCGTGGTCTTTCGTCAGCCCCGCGGTCACGATTGCTTTCATAGGGTGACTCTAGAGGGACGATCTCCAGGAAAAAACATCCGATGGTGCGCCTGCCGGGTCAGGGACCGGGAAGGGGCCCGAACGATATGCGGGCGTTGTCGTTATCGAAAGCCTGGATAACCCTGCCCCCGATGCCGCCCGATTCGTGCACGGTGATCTCGACGGCGTGGAACAGGCTTCCCCGATCTTCTGGATGACCGTCGCCCTCCGCACACACGCCCCGGTAATGAGAGCAGAGGCCGGTGCCCCCTCCTCCCGACATGACAAATCGAACGTTGTTGTGGACGAAGGTATCGAAGGCGAGCCCATGCGCACAACAGACCAGCGCAACGCCGTGCTCGTCCAGGAAGTCTAGGAACTTCTGTTCGCGCTGCCTAAAGCCCCAATCCTCGTGTGGAGCGAAATGTCCCTCGAGATACGGCGGCATGTGCATCAACACGATGCGGGTTGGTTCGGCAGCACTGACGAGGACCCTGGACAGGAAATCGAGGTCTTCATCGAGCGGCCCCTCCACCCCCTCCGCTGTTGCCGAGATCACCACTTCCCCGTCCACGCCGGCCTGTCCATGAAGGACGACGAATCGAGTGTCGCCGTAAGCAAAGTCGAAGTTCATCGGTCCGTGGATCCGTCCGAACGCTTGGCGGCCGCCCGGATCATCGAGGTCGTGGTTTCCCACCACACAGATGTTGGGCACCTGCAGCTCGCCGACCAGGCCGAGGTAGTGGTCGTGCCGCTCGATCGTGCCTGGCCCGGCGAAGTCTCCGAGGTGGGCGAAGAACACTGGGGCGGGATCGAGTCTCTGAACTTGGCTGAGGAGTTGGCCAAAGATCCCGTCCGCAGTGGGATCCGCCCATGCGCCCGAGTCCCCCGCCACCACGAAACGAAAAGGGAATTGGACAGGAGCCGCTTCGATCGCGCGGCTCATGATCAGGTTGCGGCCTGTCGATTCGGTTGTCATCGAACCCCGGCTAGGGCTTCTAACCTTACCTTCGACCTCGAACTGCACTGATGACGGCGGAGAACATCCCCTCGGCGACCTCGTGAGTGGGTGTGATCTCGACGGCGTCGAAGCCTGCGTGCTCGAGCCCCTGCCCATATTCGTCGAACGTAAGAGCCCCTGCGATGCAACCGACATAGCTTCCGCGTTGAGCTCGTTGCTCAGGAGAAAGATCGGACGACGCAACGACGTCGGTGATGCCTAGGCGCCCTCCCGGACGGAGCACCCGGTGCATCTCCTTGAACACTGCGTGCTTGTCCGTGGATAGGTTGATGACGCAGTTCGAGATGACGACATCGACCGTGTCTGCCGGTAACGGTATGGCCTCGATATAACCCTTGAGAAACTCGACGTTGTCTACGCCGGCCTTGCGCTTGTTTTCGAGCGCAAGCGTTAGCATCTCGTCGGTCATGTCGAGTCCGTAAACCTTTCCCGATGATCCCACCCGCGCTGCCGAGAGGAGGACGTCTATGCCTCCGCCCGAACCGAGGTCGAGAACGGTCTCGCCCTCGTGTAGCTCAGCTACGACTGTCGGATTCCCGCAACCGAGACTTGCCAGAAACGCTTCCTCTGGAAGCGATTCACGCTGAGACACGTCGTACAACGCGTTGCCGAAGGTGCCGGCGTCGCCGCAGCACGATCCTGTGGAAGCGCCGCAGCATCCAGGGTCCTGGCCGCCCGACACCACAGCATTCGCTGCCTCGGCGTACCTGTTTCGCACCTCTTCACGAAGCTCAGTCACCACTACCTCCCTTTCCACCCACGATTTCCACAAGTCGCTGCAACGACGTGTTGTCGACTGCGTAGTAGGCCCACGTGCCGCGCTGCTCCCGGGTCAGCAGGCCGCCGTCCACCAACTTCTTCAAGTGGTGGCTGAGCGTCGGCTGGGCCAGATCGAAGTGAACGTTTAGCTCGCATACGCACACCGCCTTCGAGCTATTCGCCAGTAGGTTGAGGATCCGGACCCTGGTTGGGTCAGCCAACGCCTTGAACAAGAGCGCTGTAGCCGTCGCCCCCTCGACTGAGATCTTGGGACCGGCCAGGGGGGCGCAGCACCCCTTTAGGGGTTC
>JALZIO010000029.1 GCA_030860245.1 Actinomycetota bacterium
CCATCACCTCGGGCCAGGACCGCGCGAGCGGCATCTTGTTCGCGGTCACCACATGGGCCCCGTGCTCGAAAGCGTCAAAGATCAACGACAGTGCCGGCTCCCCCGACTTCGGATCGCACGCCATGACATCGACAACGACGTCGGGGTCCCCGATCTTCACCAGGTCGGAGCCCGCTACCTCGCTCGGTAACGGTCCCATCCTCTTCATCTCGAGCACGTCGCGTGGATCGAGGTCTCCCGCAAGCGCGCCGCGCGAGTCGGCCACGCCGGTCAAACGAAGTGAGGGGCTGCGCTCGACCAACAATTCGAGCAGAGCCTCGCCGACACCGCCGATACCGAAAACTGCGATACGCGATTCAGAGGGAGCCGACAAGACCGTCCTTCCGTTGGTCCGTACCGCCGCTCAGTGCCCCGTCATCCATCCGCCAGATCATCTGAGCGCCGCCCGCTTCGAAGCGACCCAGCTCGCCGACCTCGTGGCCCTTCGCGGCAAGCGAGTCGACGACCTCGCGGTCGAACGACGGCTCGAACGAGACCCGTCGGCCCTCGATCACCCGCCACCTGGGAGCGGCCACCGCACTCTGCGGGTCCAGTCCCTCGTCGATGACGTTCCTGACGATCTGCATCTGCGCCTGTGGCTGCATGAAGCCCCCGACGACACCGAGGCAGCCGCGGAAGCCGCCCTCGTCGCCAATCATCGCTGGGATGATCGTGTGGTATGGACGCTTGCCGGGGACGGGACGGTTCGGATGCTCGTCGTCGAGGATGAAGCCTGCACCGCGGTTCTGCAGCGCGATGCCCTCCACCACCATGCCCGAACCGAATCCTTCATACAACGATTGGATCAACGAACAAGCCGCGCCATTGGCGTCGACCACGCAGAGATAGACAGTATCTGACGACAGTCCCGGTCGGGCTTCCGCCGCATGCTGCGGATCGATCTCTCTCGCGCGACGCGAGAGGTAAGCCGCGTCCAGGAGTGCCTCAACCGGAACTTCTTCGAAGGCGGGGTCCGTCACATACGCGTCTGCGTCGGCGAACGCGATCTTCATCGCCTCGATTGCAGCGTGTTCGGCGTCGGCACCGTGAGCGTGCACCTCGGCATATATGCCGAGTGCTTCGAGCGCGACGATCCCCTGCCCGGGAGGGGGAAGCTCGAACACGTCAACGGCCCCGTAGGAAGCCGAGATCGGAGTGACCCAGCTCGGACCCGACCATCCGGCGAGGTCGCTCGCGTTGAGCGGCCCCCCTGCAGCCTGCATCGCTCGAGCTATCCCGTCCGCGTAGCGGCCCCGATAGAAGGCGTCCGAACCGCCCGTGGCAATATCGCCCAAGACGTCACCCAGCTCGGGGACGGCGAAGGTGTCGCCGTGGGATGGCGCGCGACCGCCGGGCAGGAAGTAACTCCCACCTTGACGCTCCAGCTTCGCTACGGCCGTCGGCCACTCGTCCGCTACGAACCTCTCGATCACGAACCCAGCGCGCGCGTGACGGATCGCAGGCTCCAGGACAGCGTCCAACCCGAGCTTGCCGAAACGGTCCATCAGCGCGGCCCAACCGCCCACCGCGCCGGGAACCGTGACCGTCCACGGCCCTTCCATCGGCATCGTTTCGTAGCCCGCCTCACGCAGCGCGTCGATCGTCATGGCTTGCGGCGCGGGTCCTGCGGCGTCCAGACCGATGGGGTCACCCCCCGACGGCCAGTACTGCGCGAAGAGGTCTCCACCGATGCCGGTCGAACGAGGATCCACGACGCAGAGAACCGCGGCGGCCGCGACAGCCGCATCCGCTGCGGTCCCCCCCTGCCCCAGCATGGCCAAGCCGGCGCTCACGGCGAGCGGGTGGCTGGCTACAACCATCCCCCGCTCACCGCGACGCTCGTCCTCGTTAGCTTCGATCAACCGCCAGATGCCTGCGAGATGACGTCGAAGTCCACGATCTCCTCGCTCGCGGGATCCTCGTACTCACCGATCTGGATGAAGAACTCGTCGAGCTCCTTCCAGAGTTCAGGAGTAAGAGGGGCCTCGCCCGACTTCGGGTACATCTCGGTCTCGAGATAGAAGTCGTACGACTGGTTCAACCGGTTCTCATCGACGTCGACGGTCTCCGAGGCGAGCTGGACCCATGCATCCTTATCCTCGTAGAAGGTGTCGTAGCCCTCCTGGAGGTTGGTCGCGAACTCGGCCAGCGTCTCCTTGTTCTCGTTGTAGTACTCCTCGCTGGCGACCCAGATCGTCGAGACTGCGTTCGCGCTCGGCCCCTCGATGTCGCTCCAGTAGCCCAGGATGTTGAAGTTGCCTTCCTCCTCCAACGTGAGCACGTCGGCGAATTCGAGCGACGTGACGTCGATCTCGCCGGCGATCATGGCTGCGGCGCGGTTCGGTGATTCGGGCAGCACGACCCACTCGATCCTGTCCTCGAGAGCCGGATCGTGTTGCCGGACGAGCACCCGCTGCAGGATCTCCGTTCCTGAGCCCGGCGAGTGGTAGGCGACCTTCTTATCTGCGAGGTCGTCCAACGTTTTGATCTCCTCCTGTGAGACCATCACGAACTCGAAGCGCTTCTGCGAGACGTAGAAGATCTTGATAGGAACGCCGGTCTGCGCGGCCTTGATCGCTTCGGTGAGACCGATGTTGCCTGCGTCCACGTCACCGCGGATGAGACCCGCGATGACCGCGCTGTCCTCAGTCAGCTCGACCACTTCGGCGCCGGATGCCTGGATCCCGAACTGATCAGCGATGTCGTTCGGGTCGAGATCCGACGCGTAAGCGACGCGCAACCCTTCGGTGCCGCCGCCTTCGCCACTACCTCCTCCACCGGCCTCGCCGTCGTCGTCGCCTCCGCAGGCCACGGCGATCAGCATCAGGCCGATCAGCAATACCGCCAACAGGTAACGCCTCATCCCTCTCCTCCCTTTCTCCCGGCCGGCTCCCGCGAACTCAGGACGACCGTTCCTGCTTCCACGGTGTGACCAACCATTCGATCATCTGGATGACTCCGGCCATGACAACACCCAACAGCGCAATGACGATGACGTATACGAAGACGATGTCGGTGCGGTAGTAGTTGGCGGCCGTTTGAATCTCGCCGCCCAACCCGGTTACCGCGAAGAGCAGCTCAGCAACCACCATGCCCTTGATCGCGCGAGACGCCCCCATCCTCAAGCCGGCGAAGATGTACGGGAGGGACGCGAAGAACACGACCTTGCGGAACAACTCGATCCGACTGGCTCCGAACGAACGACCGACGTCAATCAACATCGGATCGACGTTCCTCACGCCGGTATAGGTGCTCACCAGGATCTCGAACACGCAGAACAGGATCACGACGAGGATCCGGGAGGTGTCGGCCAGTCCGAACCAGATGATGATGACCGGAACCAATGCCGCCACGGGGATCACGTAAGCCGCGTTCACGAAGGGGTCCATCACCTTCGCGACCGGCTTGTACCACCCCATCAAGTACCCGAGCCCGACACCGACGGCGGCGGCGATACCAAATCCGATCGAGAGCGAAGAGAGGCTGTCCATAATGGCCCGCATTAGCTCACCCGATTCGGTTATCTCGCCGGCCGCGCTCCACAGCGAGCTCGGCGGTGCCAGGAAGAAGTCTCCGAGCCGACGGCCCATGACCTCCCAGACGATGAGGATGGCTACGATGAACCCGAGCTGCGCGAGTCGTTCGTAGCTGACGAACTCCTTTCGAAGGGCAACCCAGGTCGGGATCTGCTCCCTTTCAACGACCGCTGCCACGTTCTCCCCCTTTCAACTTCAGAGCAACTTGATGAGTCGGTGTCTCAGGTCGATAGCGATCCTGTCCTCGAGAAGCCCTTCTCGGGAACGCGGACGCTCGATATCGACCTTGACCTCCTCGCGGATGGAACCGTCAGTCATCACGATGATGCGGTCGGAGAGGAGGATCGCTTCATCGATCGAGTGCGTGATGAACAGCACCGTCCTGCGCTCCTGCTCCCAGATCCGCACCAACTCGGTTTGCATGTGACCGCGGGTCATTGCATCAAGCGCACCGAACGGCTCGTCCATCAGGAGCACTTGCGGTTCGATCGCGAGCGCACGGGCGATGCCCACGCGCTGCTGCATCCCACCGGACAGTTCGCCGGGGTAATGGTCGTGGAACTCCCTAAGCCCGACTCTGTCGACGTACTTGATCGCGCGTCCGCGACGTTGGGCCTTGGACACATCGGCGAATTCGAGCGCCAAAATCACGTTGTCGATGACGCTCTTCCACGGCATTAGCCCCGGCGACTGGAAGACCGTCGCACGATCGGTGCCGGGCCCGGTCACCCTTCGACCCTCGATCAATACGTCGCCCTTGGTGGGCCTCAACAATCCGGCGATGATCTTGAGGACCGTGGTCTTTCCGCAGCCGGAGGGCCCGATCAAAGAGACGAACTCCTTCGAACGAACCTGAAGATCGACGCCGCTGAGCGCGTGCGTCCGAACGATCTCCTTACGGGTCACGCGTTCGTAGGTCTTGGTCAGCCCGTTGATCTGGATGCCGCTGCCGATTGTGCCGTGGTTCGTGGTGTCGCCGGGCGTGGCTGCACTCGGATCGGTACCGCGCTCGGGATGGTCGAGCGCCTCGAGCTCTTCCTTGATCAGCTCACCGGCCCTCTTGGTCAATTCCCCCCCCATGAACGTGGCGGTCGCCCGCCTCCGACCCTCGACACGCGGCCTCCAGGACTGTATACAACATGAATGCAACGCCGTCTATATCATGGGCCCCGCACGGCGAAGTCGTGGTTGGTGCCGGCGGGGATGGGTCTGGTCGCAGGCTTGACCAGCGGATTGCTGGGCGTCGGGGGCGGCATCGTGATGGTTCCCATGCTCACCATGGGACTGGCTTTCACCCAGCACCGGGCCCACGCGACCTCACTGGCCGCCATCGTGCCGATCGCCGCGGTCGCGGCCGTCACGTACGCTGCGCACGGGGAGGTCGACTACCAGGTCGCGGCGTTCCTGGCGACCGGGAGCTTGGTCGGCGCGCCCCTGGGGGCCCGCCTCATGGCTCGATCGGGCGAGGGCGCGTTGAAGGCGATGTTCGGGATCCTCTTACTCTCCGTAGCGATCCGGATCCTGTGGCCATGAGCGTCGAGATAATCCTCCTGGTGGTCGCGGCCGGCGTTCTCGTTGGCGTCCTGTCCGCAATGTTCGGTGTGGGTGGTGGTGTCCTGATGGTCCCCTTCATGGTCTTCGCGCTCGAGGAGACCCAACATCTGGCCGAGGGCACGTCGCTCCTCGTCATCGTTCCGACGGCCATAGCCGGGGTCGTCGTCCACCGCAGGAGCGGATTCGTGTCGTTCCGGCACAGCGCGCTGTTGGGCCTCGGCGGTATAGGAGGCGCGTGGCTGGGGGCCATGTTGGCCTTGCGGTTGCCCGCCGAGACGCTCCAGTTCGCGTTCGGGACGTTCATGGCGATAGTCGGGGTCCGGACGGTCGCGCGCGGGATCAAGCAGATGAAGGCCGAGCGCCCAGGCCACGGGGACGCGGCTCCTGGAGCTCAGTCGCCGGCGGCCGAAAGAGCCCCGGAACCGGCTCCCGGCGTGGGCCCCCAAGTAGAGAGGACCTAGGCCCCCCGCGCGCCGTCCGGTGCGCCCACGCCAACGTTCCCTGCCAGGAACTGCATAAAGAAAGCCTCTTGCGTGCGCTGGCTGTGCTCGACGGCCAAGGTCCCCGCATTCTCGCCCTGCCCACGTTCGATCGCCGCGAGGATGCCCTCGTGCTCGCGCCACGAGTTCTCGCCTCGAATCGTCGCTACTGCGGAGAAGTGCCACTGAACCTGCTTTCCGAGGTCCTCTAACAACCGCGCCAGGATCTGATTGCGACTCGCTTCGGCGATGGTTGCGTGGAAAGCCGAGTTGAGAAC
>JALZIO010000038.1 GCA_030860245.1 Actinomycetota bacterium
GCCGAGAACATGGACGCCTCACTTACCATACCGACGGCCACATCGGTTCGTTCGATCCCGGCGAAGCTTCTCGAAGAGAATCGCCGGATCATCAACCGGTCACTGATCGATGGAAAGATAAGCAAGATTTCCTTCACGCACATCATCGGCTGGGCGATTCTCAAAGCACTCGAGGCCCGGCCGGCGATGAGGGTGAGCTATTCCTCGATCAACAACAAACCGCATGTGATGCAGCGCAAGCGCATCAACTTCGGGCTCGCGATCGACATTGAACGTGCGGAAGGCAACCGGGTCCTTTACGTGCCGAATATCAAGGACGCGGACGGGCTCGACTTCGCCGATTTTGTCTCGTGCTATGAGGACCTAATCCGCAGGGTTCGGGACAACAAGCTGGCACCAGACGACTTCTCCAACACGACGGTGACGTTGACGAATCCGGGGACGGTTGGGACGACCCTTTCTGTGCCACGTCTGATGCCCGAGCAGGGACTTATCGTCGGCGCAGGAGCGATCGCTTTTCCCAACGAGTATGAGGCAACGGATCCGCGTGCCCTGGCCCGCATCGGGATCAGCAAGGTGTTGACCCTCACCAGCACCTATGACCATCGGGTAATCCAAGGCGCCGAATCGGGACAGTTCCTCTCATACATTCACAATCTCCTGCTCGGCGCTCACCGTTTCTACGACGAAATTTTCGCTGCGCTCGAGGTTCCCTACGAGCCGGCGCGCTGGAGCATTGATCGCTCGACCTTCGACGACGATGAAGCGCTCGAGAAGCAATCCCGGGTTATCCAACTGATCAACATGTACAGGGTTCGTGGGCACTTGCTGGCCAAGCTGAACCCGCTGGGCTTTGAGCTGCTGCACCATCCAGAGCTCGACTTCTCGCACTATGGGTTGACCCTGTGGGATCTGGATCGCGAGTTCGTGTTCGAAGGTATTCCGGGTCCACGTAAGCAGCAGCTCAGAAAGATCATCGACACCCTGCAAGACGCCTACAGCAGACGAGTTGGCGTCGAGTACATGCACATCTCCGATCCGCAGCAGAAGCGATGGATTCAGCATCGTGTGGAGTCAGCTCCCGCGGAACCCTCTCTGGAGGAGAAAAAGTACATACTCGACCGGCTCAGTGCGGCCGAGTCGTTCGAACGCTTCCTGCATTCCAAGTACACCGGGCAGAAGCGGTTCTCCTTGGAGGGCGCGGAGAGTCTGATACCGATGCTCGATGCGCTGTGCGAAGAAGCTGCCGACAACGGGGTAATCGAAATAGTCATGGGCCACTCCCACAGAGGCCGGCTGAACGTCCTTACCAACATCGTCGGCAAATCGCTGGCGGAGACGTTCAAAGAGTTCGAGGGCAGCGTCGACCCCGAGAGCGTCCAGGGCTCGGGCGACGTGAAATACCACCTTGGCATGACCGGCAGGTTCACTTCGCGAAAGGGGAACCACATCGGCATCGTGCTCGCGTCGAACCCCTCCCATCTCGAAGCGGTCGACCCAGTGGTAGAGGGCATGGTCCGCGCCAGCCAGGATCTTCTCGGTGACGTCGGTAAGGACCGGATCCTGCCGCTGCTCCTTCATGGTGACGCCGCCTTCGCCGGTCAGGGAGTCGTCGCCGAGACTCTGAATCTGGCGGCTCTGCCGGGTTATCGGACCGGGGGGACGGTCCACGTTGTTGTGAACAACCTCATAGGCTTCACTACCGCTCCCCACCTCGGTCGCTCCACCACGTACGCGACCGACATCGCCAAGATGGTCCAATGCCCGATCCTGCATGTCAACGGGGACAATCCCGAGGAATGCGTACGGGTCATGCGCCTTGCGTTCGCCTATCGTCGCGAGTTCAAGAAAGACATCGTCATAGACCTCGTTTGCTACAGGCGACATGGCCACAACGAAGGAGACGAGCCGGCCTTCACTCAGCCGCTCATGTACGCGAAGATCGAAGCTCGGCGCTCCGTCCGCAAGCTCTATACCGAGTACTTGATGAATCGCGGTGAGATGACCGTGGAGGAAGCCGAAGAATCATTGGAGGACTTCAAAGCGCGGCTGCAACAAGCCTTTGAGGCCACAAGGGGGAATGTCCCTTCGGCCGATGCCCGCGCTGCATCTCCACCGGCGCCGGTGGGAGTGCTTCCGCCAACCAACACAGGTGTGTCGCGCGAACGTCTCAACCGAATTCATGAAGCGGTCACTACCTGGCCGGAGGATTTCGAACCACATCCGAAACTTAAGAGTCAAATCGAGAAGCGACGCGACCTCCTCGAGGATGGCGCACTCGACTGGACCGCAGGTGAAGCACTGGCCTTCGGTTCTCTGTTGTATGAAGGGACACCCGTCCGGCTTGCGGGACAGGATTCGAGGCGCGGCACCTTCAGCCAGCGCCATTCGGTGTTGGTCGATTACCGAACCGGCGAGGAGTATGTGCCACTCAATCACGTCGACAAGCATCAGGGGATCTTCAGGGTGCACGACAGCCTGCTCTCCGAGTTTGCGGCACTGGGTTTCGAATATGGCTACTCAGTCACCAATGGCGACGCTCTGGTGTGCTGGGAGGGGCAGTTCGGTGACTTCATCAACGGCGGACAGGTAGTCGTTGACCAGTTCATCGTTGCCGGTGAGGACAAGTGGGATCAAAAGAGCCGTTTGGTGCTGCTGCTCCCACACGGATACGAGGGGCAGGGACCGGAACACTCGAGCGCACGGCTCGAACGATTCCTGACCCTGGCGGCCGAGGACAGCATCCAGGTGTCACAGCCGACCACGGCCGCTCAGTACTTTCACATCCTCCGCCGGCAGATGCACCGCCCGGTTTCCAAGCCGCTGATCTTGATGACGCCGAAGTCCCTGCTCCGTAACCCGCTGGCGAGGAGCAAGACTGAGGAGTTCATCGAGGGTCATTTCAAAGAGACGCTTGACGACCCGCAGGTGAAAGAGCCATCGGATATCCGGCGCGTCCTGGTCTGTACCGGCAAGGTTGCCTACGAGCTCGCAGAACAGCGCAACCAGCGGGCCGCGCCCGCCGCAATCGTGCGCCTGGAGCAGCTGTATCCCTTTCCGGAGGATCAGCTCAACGAGATCTTCGATCGCTATCCAAACGCATCACAGGTGCGTTGGGTTCAAGAAGAGCCGGTCAACATGGGCGCGTGGGACTTCGTCTTCAAGAACCTGATGGGCCGAGGGCAGCTCCCCGACCGATTGGAGCTGAGCCACGCCGGGCGGGCCGAGAGCGCCAGCCCAGCAACCGGGAGCATGGCCATCCACAAGCAGGAGCAGGAGGAACTGATGGAGGCGGCTTTCGCGGACTAGGCCCCGTCCCCAGTGGGTGGAAGATGTGAATAATGCACCTTCGGCACTCACTCGGCAGGGAGCGCGCAAGGTGATGCCCAATGGTCGATGAGTCCAAGTGGTTCGGCGACCTGCAAAAAATCGTGGAAGACGCCTATCTGAGCTCGTCAGACGTGCGGGCCCAATCGGGCTTTGCCGGTGACGAGGCGCGCTGGGAGCGCGCCCGGCGCGTGATCACTGAGGTTATGGATCGTGATGGCTCATTTCTCGACGTCGGGTGTGCGAACGGGCTCCTGATGGAATCGATCGTCCGATGGACGAAAGAGCGCGATCTCACAATCGAGCCGTTCGGGTTCGATCTGTCTCCCCGCTTGCTGGCCCTGGCCAAGGCGCGCCTGCCACAATGGTCCGAGCGGTTCTACTCTGGCAACATCCTCGACTGGCGATCTCCCCGGAGGTTCGACTACGTGAGGGTCGAGCTCGATTACGTCCCGAGCCACCGGCGCGCCGAGTTGATCGACAGGCTGCTGCGGCACGTCCTTACTTCAGATGGCCGCCTCATCGCCTGTCGTTACTCGGGGTCGGGCGAACAACACCCCACCGGCGGGCTTGCCGGCAATCTCCATGAGCTCGGCTATGAGCCAACCGGGCACGCACACGCAAACGACCTCGATGGTTCTACCTTGACCCATGTGGCATGGATAGACCGCCCGGTCGAGTGGTCGCTCGATCACCCCGAGGAGCTGACTGCCGGCGCCGTGACCTTGCGCAGGTGGCGTGCAGGCGACGCCACTGCGATTGCGGCTGCATGTTCGGATAAAGAGACTCAGCGGTGGCTGCCGCTGCCGTCTCCGTATGCCGAGAGCCACGCTCTCGAATACGTGGCGATGATGGAAGAGGACGCTGCCACGGGAAGGGGCTTCGCTCTGGCGATCGTCGATCCCAGTTCCGACCGGGCCGTGGGATCGATCGGTTGTCGAATGTCTCGGGAAAGGGGGGTAGCCGACGTCGGGTACTGGATCGCCCCGGACGCTCGAGGCAAAGGCGTTGCGACGACGGCGCTCCGGGCGTTATCGGCGTGGGTGTTCGCCAATCTTCACCCCGCTCGCATCGAGCTCGTGACCGATCCCGAAAATGTGGCATCCCAGCGTGTGGCAGAGAAGGCGGGGTTTGTGCGTGAAGGTGTCCTGCGCGCCTACCACGAGCACAGGGGCCTGCGGGTGGACGTGGTGATGTTTTCTCTGATCCCCACCGACCGACCGCCTCGGACGCCAAGCGAGTGAGGAGCGTGAATAGTCCACAACTATCTCCTCTTCCATGCGGCCGCCGCGGAACTCCGGAGGGGTCGGACGCGTGCCCGGTTTTCCAGAGGCGCTGAAATCAGCCCTTGAGGGCCCCCGTGGTTACACCCTTGACGAACTGCCGTTGGGCTATCAGGAAGATGACCAGCACGGGGACCGCCATGATCAAGGCACCCGCAGCAATCAGCCCGTAGTCTTGCGTTCGGCCCGAGGCGAACTGATAAAGGCCGGTGGCGAGCGGCCGGTTCTCCGTTCCGGGCAGATAGAGAAGCGGCAGCAAGAAGGTATTCCAGGTCTGAAAGAAGACCAACACCGATAGAACTGCGACGCCGGGTGCCGACAGCGGAAGCATGACTCGGTAGAAGACCTGGAATTCGGTTGCTCCATCGACCCTCGCTGCCTCTGCTAGCTCATTAGGGAGGTCCTGGTAGAAGCCCCGCATCAGGAACACGCCGAGGGGGATCCCGAAACCGGCTGCACCGGCCACCGCAGGAAGGATTACCGCCCAGATCGACCCCAGGAGACCCATGTCCCTGAGTTGATAAAAGAGCGGGATCATCACCGACGTGAACGGAATCATCAGCCCGAGCGTGAAGAGCAGAAAGACGAGGCCTTTCCCGGGGAAGTTGAGGCGCGCGAGAGCGTAGGCCGCCAGAACGGAGAGCGCCACGACCAGGGCCACGACGGGGACCGTGATCTTTACCGTATTGAAGAAGAAGCTGCCGAATTGGCCGATCTGCCACGCATCGACGATGTTCTGCGGGTGCCAAGACGAGAAGAGCTGAAAGGGGTTGACGGTTATCTGCAATGGGTCCTTCAAGGCCGTAGAAACGACCAGTATCAGAGGGTAAAGAGCGACGAGAGCGAAGAACCCGAGGATGACGTACTTGAGGACAGTTCCGCCGACTCGCCGGCCGCGTCCCGAAGGCGCCGCTGTGGTCCGCGGAGCTGAGCGACCGACGGCCTGTGCCATCTAGCGCTCACGCTCCCTGAAGCGCAAGAAGGCAACCGCGGCAACCAACGACACCACCGTGATCAAGACCGACAGTGTGGCGCCGTAGCCGACGCTGTTCTGCTCGAAAGCCTTGCTGTAGGCGTAGCTGCCGAGAACCTCGGACGACGTCCCCGGCCCCCCCTGGGTCATGATGATGATGAAGTCGACGACGGCAAAACCACCGATAAGGGTGATCGCGGTAACAAGGGTGAGCACCGGCGCGATCATGGGAATAATCACGTAGCGGGCTCGCTGCAACCAACTTGCCCCGTCCACTTCCGCAGCCTCGACTATTCCTCTGTCAACGCCTTGAAGTCCCGCGAACAGCACGACGGTGACAAAACCGAAGCTTCCCCAGATCGCCGCTACTATCACCGATAACAGCGCGGTGTTTGGGTCCCCCAACCACCCGCGCGTCAGCGAGTCAAGGCCGACCGACTCCAGAAGCGAGTTCAGGATGCCGAACAGCGGGTGGTATATCCAACCCCACACGATCCCTGTGATGATCACGGGAATGACGAAGGGGATGAAGTAAAGTGTTCGGAAGAAAACCACGAACTTCGTGTTGCTCCATAGCAGCAGGGCAAGAAGCAATCCTATCGCCACCGGCACGGATGTTCCAACGACGATCCAAACCACGGTGTGCCAACTCGCGGACCAGAGCAGCGGGTCTTTGAACATGTCGATGTAGTTCGCGAGTCCGACGAAAGGCATGTTTACCGTCGCTCCGTTCCAGTCCGTAAAGCTGTAATAGATGGACTGGATGAAGGGGAACAACATGAAGACTGCGTAGAGGAGGAAGCCCGGCGCGATGAACAGGGCAGCCGTGCGAAGCTCGTCGCCCCGGATGGTGCCAGAGGCGGCCTTTGGCCGTCTACCAGCCACGTTCAGGCGCTTGGCGATGGCTCCCCTGCGGGAACCATCGGCCGCCTCCGGTGTCGCCAAGGACGATCGGGTGCGCGCCATTGTTGCCCTACGGCGCTTCCAGTGTGTCTCCGGCGGCCTTTGCCTCGGCCCAAGCGTCCTGCAGGGCGTCGGCCTGCTCTTCGGGAGTCCTCGTCCCGTTGAGGACCTCCTGAAAGCCTTCGAACATCACCGTGTTGAAGTTCGCAGGCGTGAGGACGTCGATGTTGTACCCGTAAGCATCCGGGTTCGTCGCCTCGGACAACTCGTCCAAGACGGTCTCGAACAGCGGGGAGACGCTGTAGTCCGAGGGATCGATCTGGAAGGCGGGGATTTCGTTGAAGACCTCGATACCTCTTTCCACAGACTGCTTGGTCATCGTGTAGTCGAGGTATTCGAACGCCGCTTCGGGCACCTCCGTATTGGCGGCGACGAACAAGCCACCGCCGACCCCGCCCGGAGGGCTTGTCGAAGAACCGTCGATGGACGGGAAGGGAAAGAAGCCGACTTCGAAGTCCTGGACCAGCTCATCCAGGTCGGGAATGAGCCAGGTGCCGGTCGGCAGCATCGCCGCCTCTCCTG
>JALZIO010000043.1 GCA_030860245.1 Actinomycetota bacterium
CACGATCAGGTCGAGGCCATGGGCCTGGGCGACCGAATCGCGGTCATTTTCAAAGGTAAGATCCGTCAGATCGGACCCCCGAAGGAGGTCTACTCCGACCCGGCCGATACCTTCGTTGCCACCTTCATCGGATCGCCACCGATGAACCTCATCGATCGAGGTGATCACCTCCTCGGCTTCAGGCCGGAGAACTTCCTACCGGTCGGCGCGATCAGCAGCCAGGGTGACAACGTGCTCGAAGTCGACGTGCGGGTGTATCGGATCGAATACCTGTCGGGCGACCGGCATGTCTATGCGACCGTCCCGGGTCTCGGCCACGACGACGCCCACATCATCTCCCGGATCCCGGCCACCGTGGATGCGGCCGTCTCGAAGGACCGTCCCCAACGCTTCGCGATTCACGAGAGGGACCTGCGCTTCTTCGACAGCAAGACCGGGGAACGAAGCGAACCGAGGCCGGTGCGCTTGTGACCGTGGCGGATTCGCCGACGGATCTGGAGCCGTGAGCGTAGAGACTCCCGCCTGGGACCAAAGGCATCGGGCGAAAACGGCGAAGCGAAAATTCGCCGACCGAGAGGATCTGCTGGCGAAGCTGTTTTTAGTGCCGACGGTCGTCTACATCATCGGCCTCGTGGCGTTCCCGTTCTTCCTTGCCATCCTCTTCAGCTTCAGCGACGTGACGACCGGGAACCCGAGCCTCGACTTGGTGGGTCTCCGCCAGTGGCGGACCATCCTGTCCTCGAGCGTGTTCTGGACCTCCTTCTGGAACACGATAATCTTCACCGGGATCTCTATGGTGCTGATCGTCCTGGTCGCCCACATTCTCGCGACGGTGCTCGTCAAGGACTTCAAGGGGAAGTGGTTCGTCCGCTTCTGCGTATTGCTGCCATGGACGACCCCGGTGTCACTTGGGGCGGTCTCGTGGCTGTGGTTACTCAACTCGATCTTCAGCCCCATCGACTGGGTGCTGCGATGGTTCGGGTTCATCGAGGAAAACATGTACTACCTGGGGCGACCGGTCCTCGCGATGGGGTCGATCATCGCCGTTCATGTGTGGCGCATTGTCCCTGTCGCCACCGTCATCATCATGGCGGGCCTCATGGCGATCCCCTCGGACATCAACGACGCGGTGGAGGTAGATGGGGCCGGCTTCTGGCGCAAGCTATGGGAGATCAGCATCCCGCTCACGCTGCCGATCACCGCGGTGGCCGTGCTCTTCGGCGCGATCCTTACCTTCGCGGACATGACGGTCGTCTATATCTTGACCCGGGGGGGTCCCACTCAGTCGACCCAGGTATTGTCCAGCTGGGCGTTCTTCAAAGGCGTCGAGGGCGGAGACCTCGCCCAGGGCGCCGCCGTCGCGCTTTTCTTGTTCCCGCTGCTGCTGGCCGCGGCGATCGCGATTCTGCGGGCGGTCCGGCACAGGGAGGTGATGTAGCCGATGGCGGTTGATGCCGGGGAACGCGTCGAGAGGTTCAGCGGTGGGCACATCGACCTCACGGACAAGGATGAGGTCGAACGCCGCCGCCAGCAGCGTCGCCGTCACGTGATCGGTGGGCGAATCGCGCTCTACATCACCGCGCTCATTGCGGCTCTGACCGGGGCGGGACCGTTTATCTGGAGCACCATTACCTCGTTCAAGGCGGATCCGGATCTCTACACGCAGACGAATAATCCGTTCATCTACAACCTGCCACCCACCCTCGACCACTGGAGGCTCTTGTTCTACGACACGGAGTTCCTCACGTTCGCGTGGAACACGCTGTGGGTGGGGCTTGTCGTCGTCGCGATCACACTCCTTGTCGGTCTGCCTGCCGCCTACGCGCTCGCCCGCCTCGACATGAAGTGGAGCGGTCCCCTTGGCATCGCCATCTTCTTCGTCTATCTGATCCCGCCAACCTTGCTGTTCATTCCGCTGACCCGGGTCGTGGGGAACTTCGGGTTGCTGAACAACACCTGGTCGATGGTGCTCATCTACCCCACGATCACGATCCCCGTGTCCGTGTGGCTGCTCATCGGATACCTGAAGGGCCTCCCGAAGGACATCGAAGAGCAAGCCATGGTCGACGGCTACAGCCGGCTCGGTGCGTTCCTCCACATCGTGGTCCCGCTCACCTTCCCCGGGATCGTTGCCGTCATTGTCTTCGCCTTCACCCTGTCGGCGCACGAATTCATCTACGCGCTCGCCTTTGTCTCCTCGACCACGGAGAAGACAATAAGCATCGGGATTCCAACCGAGTTGATCCGGGGCGACGTCTTCTACTGGCAATCGTTGCAGGCGGCGGTGGTTGTCGTCGCCCTGCCGATCGCCTTGGTCTTCAATCTCCTCCTGCAACGGTTCATCGCCGGCTTCACCATGGGTGCGGTGAAGGGCTGAGCGGCGGATAGCTATCCTCCGTACCAGTGGCGTGGCCTATCGTCAAATTCGGGGGCCCGCCTCGATGACAAAAGCGACCGCCATCTCATTTACGCCCTGGAAAATCAGAAGGGGGTGGCAATGGCCGACTTATGCAACGACAGGTGAGTGCTCAAGGGGCTCCGAGCAGGCGTCGATAAGTCTAGCGGCGAATGCTTCCGCGCTAACAAGGAGAACGCCACATGGCTTCGAGAGCACCCCGACGCCTACCTGTGGTCTGGGGAAACTTGTTCCTCGCGGCGATCGGCGCAGCAACCATCGGTTACTTCGGCCAGGCGCGTGGCGTGGGGTTGGCCGCTCAGGTGGTGTCCGTTGGCTACCCACTCATGGACCTGGGACTGCTTGGGATCTTGATGCGAGCTGCACGCTTTGACATGGCGCGCCGCGCCCCCTATATCCTCATCGGCGGGAGCTTATTCCTCATGTTGGTCGCGGACATTGGTTACATGCTGATGGGGCTTCGGCACCGCTTACGTGATGGGCGGCCCAGCGGATGCCGCCTGGCTCCTTTCGTACGGATGCTTTGGCGCGAGCGCCCTGCATCCATCCGTCGCCCAAGACGGTTTCCCAGCGTTTCGCACACCCGCAGCCCGCCGGGTCGGTGCGCCCGGCGCCGGGCCGCAACCGAAGCAACCGATGGTCACCCAGACTCAAGTCCTTCGCTTCCGCGTGGTCTTGAAATGGGCCGGCGCGTTGCTCCTCGGGCTGGGGGTCACGGCCCTGCTGCTTGCAGGAGCGTGGAAGTCACCGAATCTGGGCTCCTCGCGGGAGCGTACGGCGGGACTGGCTCCTTGACCTTGTTCGCGAGCTTTATCCTTTCGTGACGGCAGAGAATGACCCCGAGAGGGATTCGCCGCCAACGACTGCTCTCTCGAGCCTTTGGGCGACTGCCGTGCGCCTCGACGGAACCCGCTTCCAGCCGACAGACACCCTCGCGAGCTGACCAACCCCGTGAACGCGCCACGGTTCGACGGATTGTGAGGCGGGGTGTTGCCGTCGTCGCGAGACTGCTTTTCTAGAAGCCTAAAGAACCTTATTCTCCACCCCGGGTTGTGTCTGTCCCCGGCCGACTCTTAGTCGAGGTGTTGTGACTCTTTGCTCGCCGGTCCCCGCGAACTCGTCGTTTCACCCTCTCCGGTACAGACGGGTGGTCAGTGGAGCGAAGATCGCTGTCAGGACCACGGCCGTTGCGAGCACGACGCCGATGTCTCCCGCAGACGCCGTCCCTCCCATCAGCCCGCGCGACGCAGTGGCCAGGATGGAGATCGGATTGACCTTGACGAACGCCTCGAGCGGGCCCGGCAACGTGGTCGGGTCGACGAAGACGTTGGAGAGGAAGGTCAGCGGGAAGATCCCCATGAAGCCGGCGTTCATGACAGCATTGGGCGAACGCAACAGCAGGCCGATGGTCGTAAAGACCCATGAGAGGCCGAAAGCGAAGAACACCACCAACGCCAGCGCCGCCAGAACGCCTCCGACACCGGCGTCCGGCCGGAAGCCGAGCACCACGCCAAGCAGGATGATCACAGTTCCTGCGAGGAGGTAGCGTACGCTGTCGCCGAGCAGCGATCCCAACAGCGGCGCCGGGCGCCAGATCGGGAGCGACCGAAAGCGGTCCACGACTCCTTTGGTGAGGTCGGTGTTGAGCGCGATCCCCGAGTACACCGTGGTGAACAGCACCGACATCACAAGGATCCCGGGGAGGATGTAGTTGAGGTACTCACCAGTGGATCCGGCGATCGCTCCGCCGAAAATATAGGTGAACATCAGCACGAACATCACCGGCGTGATTGTCACGTCGAGGAGCTGCTCGGGGACGTGCTTGACCTTGAGCATCCCGCGCCAGGCGAAGGTGAGGGCGGCCGAGAGCGCGCCGGCGCGCGGTGGTCGGGAGGTCGACGAGATCGCCTTGCGGACCGCCTCTTGGTCGGCGCCGGGGATGGGTCGGGCTTCGGTCGTGGGAGTGGTGCTCATGCTGGTTGTCCCTCCTCGATTTCATCGGCTTGATCAACTGAATCGCCCTCTGCGGGGTGGCCGGTCAGGGCGAGGAAGACCTCGTCGAGACTCGGCTGGCCGAGTGAGAAGTCGGCTATCCGCACGCCGGAGCGGGTCAGGTCGGCGACTGCCTCGGCACCCCGATCGGCGTCGGAGCACTGGGCGGACAGAGCGGCCGGGTCGGGCTCCAGATGCAGGGCGCCGAGCCGGCGGCTTAGGATCTGCTCGGCCTCCGGCCGCTGCTCGGGGTCCAGCAGACGCACATGCAGCGCCCCTGTGCCCACCGAGGCCTTGAGCTGGCCGGGCGTTCCCTCTGCGATCACCTTGCCTTGGTCGATGACGGCGATGCCGTCGGCAAGCTGGTCGGCCTCCTCGAGATACTGGGTACAGAGCAGGATCGTCGTCCCGTCGGCGACCAGCAGGCGAATGATGTCCCAGACCTGATTGCGCGAACGTGGGTCGAGCCCGGCGGTGGGTTCGTCGAGGAACATCATGCGGGGGGTGACGACGATGCTCGCAGCGATGTCGAGCCGTCGCCGCATCCCGCCGGAATATTTTTTGACCAGGCGCGCGCTCGCATCGGCGAGGCCGAAGGCCTCGAGGAGCTCGTCGGCCCGGACCTTGGCGGCGGCCCATTTCAGTCCCAATAGACGGCCGATCAGGACCAGGTTCTCGCGACCGGTGAGATCCTCGTCTACCGACGCAAGCTGGCCGGTGAGGCTGACGGCGCTCCGCACCGCGTCCGCCTCCTTCACGATGTCGTGCCCGAGCACTGTAGCGCGGCCGGCGTCCGGGCGAAGCAAGGTTGCCAGCATCCGGATCGTTGTCGTCTTGCCCGCGCCGTTGGGGCCGAGGACGCCGTAGACCGAGCCGCTTTGGACGGCGAGGTCGACGCCGTCCACTGCGCAGGTGTCGCCAAAGGTCTTGACGAGGCCCGTGGCCTCGACTGCGAGGGGGGAATGGGACGTCATGTAGCTTCTCGACTTTCTGTCAGCGTGGGTTTTGGAGATTAGACCTGGTCAACTTCCGAAACTCATCGTGGACCAGCCTATTGGACATATTCGGGACTTCGTTCCCGAGAACTACAGCCAAGGGCGAAGAGCGGTGGGGCGACACCGAACTCCCCAAAAAAGCAGTCCGAGAGGGGTCTTGCCTATTCATGGCAATCGCTCTTGAGGATTCCAGATCCCGCCCTCCGGATAACATCCGTAGATGGAAGATTTCTTCGTCAACGTCACCGGTGATCGGGTGCCAGAGGTCAAACTCGTCCTCACTTTAGTCGTCGTCGTCCTGGCTACCTATCAAGTGCTGATGATGGCCGTTGGTTACGGCAAGCTCAAACTGCCGTTTCTCTCATCCGGCGCAGCTTCTTTCTCGCACCGATCTGTGGGGGACGCCATTGTGCCGGTGACCCTGTTCATCGCAATCGCATGCCTCTCCTACTTCGGTTTAGAAGACTGGTTTGACGAAGCTTTCCTTCACGGGGTACTGGGAGTGCTGCTGGCGGTCGTGCTGGCGTTCAAGATCGCGGTGGTGCGTAGGTTGCACTCGTTGAGTCGGTTTCTGCCTGTTCTCGGGGTCACTGTATTCATTCTCTTCGCGCTTACGGCCTTCACCGTCATCGGGGGCGACTGAGGTGCCGGATAGCTCGCGATCGCATGTACGCCAGGTGACAGGTTCGTTGATTGCGGCCGTGTTGATCGTGATCATCACTATCAGCGTTGTGGCGGCCAGAATCCCGGCCGGTGGTCTGAATGACGACATACGCGAGGAACGGTACGAAGAGCAGCAAAGGCGGCGGGAAGACCGGGTCGAAGAACGTCAAGAACAGCTTGAGGACCGGCAGGACAACAGCGGACCTGGGTGACCGGATCGTGGGCCCCGTGACCGCGTCACGGTAGTTCTGGACCTGGTCCTTCGGGCGCGTGTTCGGTCAAGACCTTACCCCTCATCGAGGCCCGGATAAGGTGGCTCGTGGCCGATTTGAAGAAGTGAGCATGCGCCCTATTCAGGGGGCTCACCCTTTGGTGGACGCCGGCACCTAGGGAGCAGGAATCAGGCCAGCTCACGCGGGGCGGACTCGTGGCGATTCTTCCCACTGGAATGCGTCGAGCACGACGCCGCCGGCACAGAGGACGATAAGCGCGCAGCCGAGCAGCCCGAGCGGGGAGAGCCGCTGTCCGGTTGCGAGGAGCAGGCCGGTGGAGAGCAGGGGCGTGGCGTACGCGGCGGGGGCGAGTCGGGCGCCGGCCGGATGGGCCATTGCGCGTGTCCAGAGGGCGTAGCCAGCGGCCATCACCGCGACCCCGATCCCGAGGCCAAGCGCGACGGCCCAGCCGGGCGACCATGGGGAGCCCTCAAGGAGAGCGGCGGGGACGGTGCCCAGGGCGCCGGCCCCGGTGCCGACGAGCAGGAGGTCGCCGGTCCGGGCGCCTGAGCGTCCCGCGGTCAGCGTGTAGCCGGCCATGGTCACAGCCGAGCCCAGGGCCGCAACGTACCCGAGCAGCGGCGCGCTCTCCGATGAGCCGGGGTCACCGCGGGCGGCGAACAGCAGCAACACCCCACCGAAGCCGACCACCGCGAGGGCGAGCGACATTCGAGAGCCGCGCGTGCCGGGTGCGAACGCGGCCCAAACCGCGGTCAGCAGCGGCCATGCGTAGGCGATCGCGTTGGCGGCGACGAGCGGCGCGGTGGCGAAGGCAAGGTACTGCAAGACGATCGTTCCGGTGAGGCCGACTACTCCTACCGTGATTGCCCGCGGTCCGAGGGAACCGGGTTCAGCGGCCCCGTCCCGGCGGCGCGTGCGGACAGCGGCCAGGACCAGAAAGGCGCCGCCGAACTGCAGGGCGAGGACCTGGAGCACGGTGAGATGGGCGAGGGCGGCGCCGCCGGCCACGGCGTTCGTGCTCCAGATCGCGATGGCGCCGCAGGCCGCAGCGACCGCGTGGCCGGGCTGGTCCGGCTGGCCTGTCATGGGGCGGGCTGCTCGCCGACACTGCGGCGCCGTGCGCGGTGGGCGGCCACGCGGGCTCGATTGCCGCACCGTGCCGTCGAGCACCAGCGCCGCGTGCGCCCCCTCGAGGCGTCGACATAGATCCCGCTGCAGTCCTCGGCGACGCACTCGCGTAGAAGGGCCCGTTGTGGTCCGGTCAGCAAGTCGATAGCGTCGCGCGCGATCTCGCCGAGGATCTCGGCGATGCTCGACGCCCGGCGCTCGCAGCGCAGGCCATCGGTGTGCAGCACCAGCCGCGGCTTGTGTGCCGCCACGGCGGCCGCAGCGTTGATCGTTTCCACATCCGCAGCGGAGGGGAGCTCGTCACGCATCACTGCGTCGATCACGCCGAACAGCGCCCCCCGCAGTGCGCGCCCCCGAGCGAGGTCCCCCGCATCGACCCGGCACGGCTCTTTGACCAGTCCACCGGCTCGCAGCCAGACACCAAGCGCGTCCGGGTGCGGCAGCCGCTCGCCGCACCGGTTGGCCAGCGTCGCCATCAGATCCAGCGAGACTCGACCCGCATCGAATCGGTACGTCGCGTCCCCCACAGCGAAACTGTAACATGTCTAGGGTATTACAACACCCAGAGGGGGCGATCGACCTCCCGCTCGAATTCTTCATTGCGGCGTCTTGCTGCGGCTCTGGGATTGACAGTTGGCAGTTCTGCCGGGGATATAGTTGACTCATACAATCAATTAGTTGACGAAGTCTGAGGATGGAATGACCGAGGAGCGAGTCGCTGTAGTAAGAGGATTCAATCGCTTCTATACGAACGCCTGCGGCGTCTTGAGCGAAGGGTTGCTGCGGACCTCCTACTCGCTCACAGAGGCGCGCGTCATCTTCGAGCTCGCGCAGCGAGAAGCTGCCAAGGCGGCCGATCTCCGCCGCACGCTTGACATCGATGCCGGCTACCTCAGCCGAATCCTGGCTCGCTTCGAGATGGACGGCCTCGCAAGGCGGGAGCGATCGAGCAGTGACGGGCGACGTCAGGTCATTCGCCTGACGGGGCGTGGGCGCGAGACGTTCAAGATGCTCGACGAACGCTCGGCGGAGGAGGTAAGAGGCCTTTTGTCGGCGCTCAACGAAGAGGACCAGCGGCGTCTCGTGGGCGCCATGGAAGCGATCCGGGAGATCCTTGAAGCTTCGCCTCGACCGCGATCGTTTGTTATTCGCCCGCCCGCACCAGGAGATTTCGGATGGGTGGTCCACCGGCACGGGGTCCTTTATGCCGCTGAGTACGGTTGGGATGAGACCTTTGAGGCTTTGGTTGCGCGCATCGTCGCCGACTACGTCGACCAACGCGATCTCAAGCGAGAGGCCGCCTGGATAGCCGAGGTCGACGGAGAACGGGTGGGATGTGTCTTCTGCGTCAAGAAAGACGAGTCGATAGCTCAACTCCGGCTGATGCTGGTAGAGCCCGACGCTCGCGGCATGGGGCTCGGTACTCGTCTGGTCGACGAGTGCATCCGTTTCGCACGCCGGACCGCATACGAGCAAATAATCCTGTGGACCAACGATGTGCTGGAGGATGCCCGGCGCATCTACGAACGGGCGAAATTCGAGCTCGTGGACGAGAACAGACATCACAGCTTCGGCCGCGACCTCGTAGGGCAGTACTGGTCGCGAAAGCTGTGAGACAGGTTGATTACTCATCCCAGGGTTCATTGCACCGTTTGTTAAGGAACCAGGGGACTGGAAGACGCCGTGATCTCGGCAGACTCGAACAAGAGCAAGATCAGCTTAAAACGCTGCTGAACGGGCTCGGCGACCTCTAATGGGGCTCATCCCTCGAGGGATGGAATGCGGCCGATGTGTTCTCCGTCGGTCGGCCGATCGGACCGGCGTGGCCGGCACGGGGTGCCGCGATCGGGCCACCTCAAACTCGACCACCTGGCCGTCGCGCCCGGTACACTGCGCGTCGCTCAGGCAGTCATCGCAGCTACGTGAGCGACTAACAACGCCTCACCGTGACTAGCTACGAATCGCTGCGCCCAAGATGTGCGGCGAGGTCGGCATGGCGACGGCTGTGTCGGGGAATCGGAACCTCTCGAGCCGTTCGATCTCGAAGCCGGTTGCCTCAATCGCCGCGAGCGTGTCGCGCCCGGCGTGACACCCACCTGCCGCCAAGGGCCATACGGTCAGATCAAGCAGGCGCTGGATCCGCCTTAGGGGGTCCGACTCTGCCTGCACGTGCTCGAAGAAGCGCAGCTCTCCGCCGGGTCTGATCGCCCGACGCGCTTCCTTCAGCGCTGATCTCTGATCTGGAACCGAGCAGAGAACCAGCGACGCCACCGCCGCGTCGAAGCCTGCATTCACTGTCGGGAGGTCATCGGCGAGGCCGTCGACCACCTCCACGGGAACCGAGGCCCGTTCTGCCTGGCGGTGAGCGAGGGCGCGCAGGTGAGGCTCCGGCTCTACCGCGAGCACGCTCGTGACCTCCGCAGAGTAGTGGGTGAAGTTGAGCCCGTTGCCGGCACCGATCTCGATCACGCGTCCGGACAGCCCCGATAGAAGCTGCTCCCGCCGGTCTGCGACCCCGTCCTCGTCCATCCTGGTACTCAGCCGGGCGTAGAAGCGGGCAAAGATCGGGTGGTTGACCTTGGAGTCGGTGTCTCGTCTCACAATTCGATGACCTCGAAGTCCACTGCGTAGTCGTGGTTCGCACGGCTACCGGCGGTCGCCAGGTTTGATTCCAGAAACGCCCGCGCGTCGAAATCTCCACCGAGGCCGTTTATGTAGGCCGCGTGGGCTTCCAAGGAGGCAACCCCTTGCTCGACGAAGCCGGACACGTCCACGACATGAGTCGGGTGCGGGGATGCGTTGACACAGACCATGCGCGTGCCGCTCCATGGCTCGAGGCCTTCTTCGAGCAGGTCCGTGAACACCCAACGGTTGGCGGCGTCTCTTGCCGCGTCCAAGGCGGCAAGACCGACCACCCGATGGTCTGCCATGTTGAAGCCTCCATGAGGCCATGTCGGATGATGGTTAATGGTGACAAGGATCTCCGGTTTCGACCCCCGTATTACGCGAGCGATATCTCTTCTGAGCTCGAGCGTATGCTCAATCACGCCATCTCTGTGGCCAAGGAACTGCACGACTTCGACACCCACCGCAGCGGCGCCGAGGCGCTCCTCCTGCTCGCGCAGCGGACGGGCGTCTTCGGGAGTCATTGAGTCGATCCCGGCCTCGCCGCTCGTCACGAGCGCATAAGACACCGACTTCTTCTGCGAGGTCCAGTGCGCCACGGCTGCGGCTGCTCCGTACTCGAGATCGTCGGGGTGGGCGACTATCGCCAGGGCGCGGTCCCAGTCCTCCGGTAGCGCCGTCAGGTGCTCGGATCTTTGCTTCAGGGGGCCTCCTCGTGCTCGGTTGGATGGTTGCGAAGTCTCGCACGGGCACGCACCGAGTGATCCAAAACCTTGCTCACGGGGGGAGCGCGGTGAGCACGAGCTGGTCATGGAGATGCCGGAGATCGGTCAAGCTGGCACCGGACCAGTTTGCTTGTCGTCCTCCCTCTTTCTTTAGCCGCCCGCCATGGCTCCCACGATCAGAAACGGCTCGGTCCCCGTCGCGACCGCGTCGGGGAGAGGGGCGTCCGGCGGTTCGTGGGACAGGTCCTCCCCGCAGGCAAAGAATCTCACAAACGCTCGGCGCTTTTGCGTGTCGTGGTCACGGATCGTCCCGCGTAGCATCGGATACCCGGCCTCGAGCGCGTCGAGGACCGAGCGTTGCGTTGCTTGACCATCAAGCTGCAACTCC
The DNA here is from genome assembly GCA_030860245.1 of Actinomycetota bacterium. GTDB lineage: Bacteria > Actinomycetota > CADDZG01 > CADDZG01 > WHSQ01 > JACDDL01. The sequence continues at coordinate 11,166 of JALZIO010000043.1, forward strand.
ACCTCGCGGTCGAGGTGAGCCAGCGTCCGTAAATGTACCGGGAGCACGACGCGGATCATGGCAGCGTCTGGACTTCGACGGACATCACGGCCGGAAGGTCTCTGACGATGGGCGCCCAGGTGTCCCCCGCGTCGGCCGATGCGTATACCTGCCCACCGGTTGTGCCGAAGTACACGCCGCACGAATCAAGCGAATCGACGGCCATAGCGTCGCGCAGCACGTTCACGTAGCAGTCTTTCTGCGGAAGTCCCTCGGTGAGTGCCTCCCATTCGTCTCCACCCGTCTTACTGCGTTAGACGCGCAGCTTTCCCTCAGGTGGGTAGTGCTCTGAGTCGCTCTTGATGGGGACGACGTAGATGGTTTCCGGTTCGTGGGCGTGGACCTCGATAGGAAACCCGAAGTCGGAAGGCAGATTGCCGCTCACCTCTCGCCACGACTCGCCAGCATCGTCGCTGCGCATGACATCCCAGTGCTTTTGCATGTACATCACCTCTGGGCGCGACCGGTGCAACGCGATGCGATGAACGCAGTGCCCGACCTCTGGCTCCGGATCCGGAAGGCCTTCGGAGTGAAGCCCGCGGTTCGCGGGCCGCCACGACTTGCCGCCGTCGTCGGTTCGGAAAACGCCTGCAGCCGAGATGGCAACGAAGATCCGCTCGGGGTCGATCGGGTCCACAACGACGGTGTGCAGGCACAGTCCACCGGCGCCCGGCTGCCATGAGGGGGCTGAGTCGTGGTCGCGCAGTGCGGGGAGCTCCTGCCACGTCTTTGCCCCATCGGTCGAACGGAACAAGGCGGCGTCTTCGACCCCTGCGTAGACGATGTCGGGATCGGTGTGCGACGGTTCGAGATGCCAGACTCGGGCGAACTCCCAGGGATGCGGAGTTCCGTCGTACCACTGGTGGGTGCGGGGAACACTTTCGTAGCCGAACTCGTTACCCACCGGCTCCCATGTTCTCCCACCGTCGTCCGAGCGCTGAATCAGCTGACCGAACCAGCCGCCGGTCTGGGACGCATAGAGCCGGTCGGGGTCGGCGGGAGACCCCTTTAGATGGTAGACCTCCCAGCCCGCGAACTCCGGGTCACTACTAACGTCCCACCGCTCGCGCTTCGCATCCGACGTCAGGACGAAAGCGCCCTTGCGCGTACCGACCAGCACCCGTACTCCGCTCATCCGTGCTCCTTCCAGGACTGTCGTCGGTCCCTGAAGACCTCGGCCCGGTCTAGCCAATCACCAACCTGCTCATCACGCCACTGTGGAGGCGTGCCCTTGGCAGCTCAACAAGGTTACGACGACTACCAGGTCGAAAACTCATCGTTCCCCCGACGATGGAGTAACCGGACGGGAGTGCCAGGGCATCGCCTCGGCGGCCATTCACTCCACTAAGATTGTTGAGGCCACGGGAGGCGCCCTTCGCATGCCGGGCTGCCCTCCGCCGAGGCGGGTTGCCGGCGCAGGAAAAAAGGCGCGAGTGTGTGACTGCGAGATGAATCCATGAGATCAGGCAGCACGAGACGGATCGCCCGAACGATGTGGGGGATTACTGCGGTGCTCGCCGTCGCCGACGCTGTGCTTGCCTTGATGAACCGGCCCACGCCAGTGGACTCTATCGGTTTGCCGGGACAGGGCGCCGCATTGGGGTTGGCGGTCGGGACGATTGGAGTGTTCGTCGCCTCGCGCCGGGCAGGCAACGCCATTGGCTGGCTGTTCGCGATCTTGGGCCTTGGGCTCGTTCTATCTGTCTTTTCTCAGGACTACGCCATCCGAGCGCTTGTCTCGTCCCCCGGCTCCCTGCCGGCCGGGGTATTGGCCGCCTGGATCGGCTCCTGGCTTCCCGCAGCCGGTGGCGTCGTTATCTTTCTGATGGTCCTTTTTCCCGATGGGCATCTGCCGTCCCTGCGCTGGCGCTCACTCGCCTGGAGTGCCGTCGCCGCCGTGCTGGTGTTCACGGTCTCAGCCGCGGTGGTTTCGGCCCCACCGGGGCCAGAGGATCTTCTGGGTTTCAATGGTCCGCGCGGCTTCGGATCTGGACCATGGGCTGTGGCCTTCGGGGTCTCTTCTGTGGCCACGGTGGTTATCGCGTTCATGTCCGCGTTCGGGCTCGCCTTGAGGCTGCGACGTGCACGAGGACGCGAGCGGAAGCAGCTCAAATGGTTCGTTTACGCCGGCTCGCTGTTGGTGCTGACGGTGGTGGTCTTCCAGCTGGGGATCATTCCGACGGGTTTGCACCGGTGGACGAACGCCTTGACGTTGTTCGCTTTTGCCGGGCTCCCAATCGCCGCAGGTGTGGCCATCCTCAAGTACCACCTCTACGACATAGATGTCATCATCAATCGCACCGTGGTCTACAGCACGTTGTCGATCACTCTAGGGTTGGTCTACTACACAGTAGTGGTGCTATTGCAGCAGCTTGTCGGCGACCGTCTTGCCAGTTCGCAAGTGGTGGTTGCCGGCTCGACGCTTGCGGTGGCCGCCCTGTTTCGTCCGGCACGGACCCGAATACAAACCCAGGTCGACCGCCGGTTCAACCGGAGGAAATACGATGTCGAAGAAACGCTTAATTCCTTTGTTGGCCGGCTCCGTGACGAAGTCGACCTCAACACGCTCACGCTGCTCTTACTTCATGTCGTACGCGAAACAATGGAGCCATCTCTAGTCTCTCTTTGGCTAAGGAGTACTGAGGGAACACCGGAGAGGACATCAGGGGCTATGGCTGAGCAATCGCCGAAGCGATGACCGGCGCGCCGGCGGCGGCGAGGCCGCCGAGGGCGCCCAGGACGCTGGCCGTCACTGCACCCCTGCGGTCGGACGACCTGCGCAGGTAAGACCAGCCGGCTGCCATGAAGAGGATGCCGCCGAGCAGGAACCAGGGCCCCCAAAAAAGCGAGTACCAGAGGGTGACGGACGTGCGTGCGCCGGGGCCGCTCGAGCCCAGGAGCCCGAAGCCCACGAACAGACCGCCGTGTCCCGCCAGCAGTGTGCCCGCCCCCCAGGCGGATGCAAGGAGCATCCAGCCGGGAACTTTGTTGCCCGCCAGCAACGGCAGCCGGTGGGGCAATGACTCGGCCGGTGGCCTGACGAGCGCAAGCGCGAGCACAACCCCGAAAAGCTCCAGGGCGACCGTGATCCACAGGGCCGCGAAGAGGAACGGATCGCGGTCTGTCGCGGCCCGCTGTATTTCCGGCGAGAGGGTGCCAAGACCCGCCGTTCCTCCGAGTGCCCAGTAGACACCCCGAATGGCGAAAACGAATGCCCAACCTGCGGCCGCATGCCCAGCCTGCACCTTCGACCACGGGCGGGACATCAGCTTCCTCTCCATAATTTCAAGGTTCCACCGCGGTGGAACCCAGTCCAGAGTCTCGCAGCAGAAGAGGGGCCATATTGTAAGAGGCCGCGCTGGTCGGGGATGACCGCTCCTTGGTCGACCAATCGTAGTGTAAAAAGTCCGCCGCCCCCGGGTGCGTTTGTGGCTTCCACGCTTCCGCCGTGAGCTCGGCGACCTGACGAACTATGGCGAGGCCGAGTCCCGAGCCCGGCATGCCTCGTGCTATTGGCGCGCGATAGAATCGGTGGAAGATGTGCGGCAAATCGCATCGGGTAATCCCAGCCATGATCTCGCACCGATAGGATTGCGCCGTCCAGCTTGATCTCGATGACCCCGCCATGGGGGCTCCACTTAATGGCGGGCACTAGGACCCAACAGACAACATCGCCAAGCTCGAACCCCTTCGGTTACTCGGGGGGCGTGTCCCAATCGCCTTCAGGCAAGCTTCGCTCCCAGTCGAGCAGCTCGGTCAGCCAGCCGCGAAGTTTTTCGACAGCTTTGGGGATCCGAGAGATTCCCCGGGAATCCGTGAGGAGTCCCTGATGTAAGACGCGTACTGCCTCGTGGCGGTAAGCGTGCTCGGCAACGGGCAAAGAGTAACTGCCGGGGTCCAGAGCCTCCCAATAGTGATCACTCAGGTGATGCCGTCGCTTGGTTCGGGGGCGGTAAAGCGGTGACATGTTGAGGGGGCGGTAAGGCGCGCCGATCTCGAGGCGGGTCTCATCTGACAGCGCCTTTCGAAAGGCCCGGCAGGAAAGGCCCCCCCACTCTTCTTCGGCGTAACGGAAGACGTAGGCGTAGAGATTGCGCCGCGTCACTTGACGGTCTCGCCTCATCGGCTTGATACCTGGTATTCGTCCCAAGTTCGAGTCGAGAATCGCAGCGTTTCGTTCCTTGGTGTTCATTTGTTCCTGGAAGCGCTCCAACTGAGCCAAAAGGATCGCAGATTGCCATTCCGTCATTCGGTAGTTGCCGCTCTGTACACCTTGGGTGGTCGGGCTTAGGGCACCCTTTCTCGGA
>JALZIO010000070.1 GCA_030860245.1 Actinomycetota bacterium
CTCCGGAGGCATCGTCGACGAGGCCGACTACAAGGAAGTCGTTGCCCAGGCCCGGAATGCGCTGCGGGGCATCCACGGCCTCAATGGTGAGCGGATCGTTAAGCGGATCGTGCGCTCCAAGCGCTACATTCGCGAGGGTTTGGGTGGGCCTCACGGGGGCGAGCTCCACCTACAGACATTTCCCAACAGGGGTTATTACTGGTCAAGCGAGCTCGGACCCGCGGGCGAACCGCTGGTTGACGATGTGACCGGCGGCTACAGCGGCTGGCACGGCAATCGGGTCCGAGGGAACGAAACGATGCAGGGCTTTGCGGTGCTCGCCGGGGACCAGTTCGCCGACGGAGTCACGATCGAGAGCTCTCGCAGCATCGATTTGACCCCAACCGCGGCGGCCGCGGCCGGCATCCCCCCGGCGGAGCACTGGCGGGGAAGGGTACTGGAAGAGGCCCTGTCCCGGTAGCTCTCAGGAGGAGGGCCAGGCCCACCCGCAACACCGACGCCTAAACGGGAGGAGAAGGAAATGCCCCCGAGCTACAGGTTGGGGGGTGGCCCCAACGGGATTCGAACCCGTGCTACCGCCTTGAAAGGGCGGCGTCCTGACCTGGCTAGACGATGGGGCCCGCTCGAAGCGACTTTACACGGGGGAGATAGCCACCGAGTCCCCGCGCGCCCCTCCGCCCCCTAAGCCCGGAGCGTCAACTTCGTCGAAATCCTGAATATCAAGCTAATTCGGAGGAAACGAAGAGTGTCGGCTCCCTGCCAAAGCTCAGGCGGTTGGAGTGGATGGTTGGCGACCCGAACGCTACACGTAGCCTCTCAATTCGTCGGCTTGGGCAACACGCTGGACAGCGATATCGAAGGCAGCGTCTCTCAAAGAGGTCTTATCGTCCTCGGCTCTAGCGAAAACATGAGCCGTCGCCTCCGACATTTTCTTTTCCAGCTCCTCGTTTACCTGACCCTTCTCCCACTGAAACTGCTGTATGTTCTGGACCCACTCGAAGTAAGAGACGGTCACACCGCCTGCATTAGCTAGGATGTCCGGCACGACCGTGATCCCCCTGTCTCTCAAGACATCATCGGCAGCTGGGGTTGTCGGGGCATTAGCGCCTTCAACAATGAGCTTCGCTTTGATGTTCGATGCGTTCTTGCTGTTTATCACCCGCTGGATTGCAGCGGGAACAAGGATGTCGCACTCGAGCTCCAGCAGTTCGTCGTTGGAGACCTTGTCGGCTTCGGTGTACGCGGTTAGGGATTTAGATTCTCTGTAATGTTCAGTCACTCGCACCAGATCGAGACCTTGACGATTGTAAATTCCGCCGGCCGCGTCCGATACGGCAACGACCTTAGCGCCCTTCTCGGCCGCCAGGGCAGCCGTCCAGTAACCGACGTTTCCGTACCCTTGGATGACGACAGAAGCGCCGTCCAAGCCCTTCCCACCGCGCTTGGCCGCTTCGGCTGCGCAGATGACCACTCCGCGCCCTGTAGCTTGATCCCGTCCCGGCGAACCGCCAAGCTCAACCGGCTTCCCTGTCACTATCCCGGGCGTATGGCCGTGTTGCTGGCCGTAGGCGTCCATCATCCACGCCATTGTTTGAGCGTTCGTTCCCATATCTGGGGCCGGAATGTCGCGGTTCACACCGATGATGTAAGAGATCATTGAGGTGAACCTGCGAGCGATAGTCTGCAACTCTCCCTGCGATAGAGAGCCGGGATCGCATTGCACTCCCCCTTTGGCACCGCCAAAAGGAACGTCGATGAGTGCATTCTTCCAAGTCATCAAGGCAGCGAGGGCCCTGACCTCGTCCAGGTCCACCGACGGATGGAACCGTACGCCCCCCTTGTAAGGACCCCGAGCACCGTTATGCTGGATGCGATAGCCGTGGAAAACGACCACCTTGCTGTCGTCCATCCTGGCCTTGACTTGAACCGATAGTTCCCTATAGGAACCGGCGAGGACCTCACGTACCTCATCGCGGAGCTTGACACGGTCGGCCGCCCTGTGAAAGAAGTAAGAGGTCGCCTCGAACGTGCTCATTTCGTCTGTCGGCTTCTCCACTCGTTCCGTGGAGCCCAGAACTCCGGGGGTTTCATCCGTTCTGCTCTGCTGATTGGCCATGACCCGACAGTCTAACCAACGAGGGAGAACCGGAACGGGCAGACTCGTCGAGGCTTCATCGCCCGTTGCTCTCCATCACCTCACGACGCTGCATCGATCGGTGTTATCCGACGAACTAACGAGCTCGCCATTCCGAGAGCCCCTGAGCTGCTTGGCTTCGTCCGCCTCGAGCCCCGTAATGCTTACCTCACTTGAGGCAGTGAGGGCCGCTCCAGATCTCTTCCGATTTGCGAAACTATCTTCCCGTTCCCGGATCCGTTTCGGTGGCCTTGCGGTCGAGTTCTTCGGCTTGCTCTCGTTGACGCTGGGCCTCCTCTGCATATCGGCGCGCCTCGAGCTCTGCTACCCCAGCCTCCTGGGCCCGGGTCTGGGCCTCTTCCCGTTGCTCAACGGCCTTCTCCTGTTGCCGCTCTTCTTTCTTTGCTCGAGCGCGCTTTGAAGCTGCAAAGGCAACGAGGACAAGCACAATAACGGCAGCGATAATAAGAACGACAATCAGCCAGTCAGGCATCTCAACCCCTCCTCAAATGTTAAAGGTGGTACTTCCCACCTGCTCTAATGCTGCCCATTTAGCCCGCATTTCGAAACCTTAGCCTGGCTGGGTCAACACTCTCGCCACCCAAGCGGTGATGACAATTGAGCCGATGACGTTAATCCAAGAAAGGCTTCGTTGCCCTTCTTTCCCACAGCCGTCCACAACAGATCCCGTTCCCTCCCCTCAATTTTGTTCTATTAATGCAGACTAGATTCCCATGAATTGGAAGACTTACCTCATGCAGGAAGAACTTCCGTCCATTTGACGAGGGATCGAATCGCGCGATGATCTCGCCGAAAGCCATAGGCTCACAAGGTTAGCCCGGCGCGTTAGTTGAGCTGGCCTCCTGCTCGGAGTTCTCGGCTTCTGCTTCCGAGCTTGCACAGCCGGCATCGTCCAGGTCGGTAAGCCCGTCACCGTCGTTGTCTTGGCCGTCGGAGCACTCAGGAGCTGGAATGGGTTCTGGGGAGGGCTCGGAGTTCTCGGCCACCCCCTTCGGGTCGTTAGCACAGCCGACATCGCCCAGATCGGTAGGCTCGTCGTTGTCTTGGCCGCACTCAGGGAGCGGAGGAGGTGGATCGCCCGTCAACTCCTGACCATCCCCGGGCAAGGAGACGATTCCGCTGGGATCGGCCCCTGAAACCGTCTCTTCGTTGTCCTTCTTCTCTTCCTTGTCCTTGCCCTCAGAGCCTTCAGTACCTTCAACTAACTCGGTAATCTGTGCGTCGTCATCACGGGGTTTGCCTTCATCAGCAACCGTCTCGTCGCCACGGTTGCTTTCCTTTCCGGGGCCCTCTTCTCCCGGGGAGGCAAGACTCACCGAAAGGTCTTTGGCAGGCGCGCCGGCTTCAACTTGCCCCGAACCGCGGCTGTTGCCCGGTGGAACCATCGCTGCTGGGGGCCGGCCGGCCCGAGCTGAGTGAAAGTCAGTCTCCGTGAAACCTACTGTCGCGCCGACCGTAGCGGCGCCTATGACTGCCGCAGCTACCATCGGCGCAATCCGCTCGCTCGCGATGCCGGCGACATGTTCCAGCAGTCCGCTGGACGTGACCGAGGTGCCGGCAGACGCGAGGTTCGCAACAGGAGAGGTGGTGCCCATCAACCCATCGGAGGCTCTGCTCGTCAGAGCGTGGTCCCTCAGGCGGTCGAGAAGGTGGCCGGGGAATAAGAACGGGGCCGGCACCCATGTCCGCTTGAAACGTTTGCGAGCGCGGTGCAGCAGCGCCTTGACCTGGCTCTCGCTTATGCCGAGATTCAGAGCGATTTCGCGGTAAGTAAGACCCTCGTAGTCCCGAAGGACGATCGCAGCTCGATGGGCCGGAGGCAGCGATGAGAGCACCTGCCGAACCTTGTCGCCTTCTGCCCTCTCCATCAATATCTGTTCGGGACCCTCGGCGTATGCGCGCGGCTCCTGATGGAGAGCGTCTATCGAAACGCTGTCCTGTGGGCGGCGCTTACGGAGTCGAAGATGATCAAGGGAGACGTTGGTGGCGATGCGAATGATCCAGGGACCCAATCGGTAGCTTCCGTTGAAGCGCCCAAGGGCTTGGTACACCTTTAAGAAGGCTTCTTGAGTTGCTTCCTGAGCGTCGTCCCGATTTCCCAATATCCGGTAACAGACGTCATAGACGGACCAAAGGTAGCGATTGTAGATGCACTGGTAGGCGTCCGGCTCGCCCCGCTGAAAAGAAAGGGTCAGGTCCCTGTCTTTGTCGGAGCCGCTTGCAGCGTCGGGAACCTCGCTCCACTCGACCTTGCGCAAAGCTGCCATCGAACCTCCCATGTACCCGTGCACTTCGCGTCGTTAGAAGAACAGCGCGCTGCTACGTGCTGAAGGGTGCTCCCTACAGGGGCGCCCCTCCCTCCAGCAAGTACTCTCTTTTAAACGTTCCTGCGGGCCAAAGAGTTGCCACCTGGCGCCTGAAATTACGACGGGAGAAGCGCTCAAGGCGATGCCAATCAAAGGGCCCGCTCAAATCGAGGCGACGCTTGGCAAATCGTGTTCATCTTCGGCCAACCCAGCGGATAATCAAACTGGCGACTGCCCTTGTAATTTATGGGAGGGTTATGCTCCGACCATTAGTAATTGTCCGGGTTCCCTTCGGTCGAACAAACGACCAGGTGGTCAAGGAGCCGTTTGCTTGGACGGTCGACAAGAGCGAAGAAGACTACAAGTGATTCCCCGCGCTCTTACCGTCAAACAACCATGGGCCTGGGCCATCGTCACTGGATATAAAGATGTAGAGAACCGCAAGCGGTTGACTCGTCTGAGAGAACCGTTGCTCATTCATGCCGGCCTCCGGTTCAGTGACGACGGCTTTGACTTCCTTGACCGGCACGGCATCTTCTTTTCGCCCAAGTCCGAACTTGTTACAGGTGCACTCGTTGGCTTGGTCGAAGTTGCGGACTGCGTCGACGATAGTGAGAGCCCATGGGCCGTGACGGGTCATTGGCATTGGGTCCTCACCCGGCCCATGGAGTTCAGGACCCTATCTCACACAAGGGGGCGCTTGGATTCTTCAGACCGGCGGTCACTACTCGTGAACTCGCCGCCGCCAAGGCGAAGGCTACCCGCCACAGAAGACGGCGACTTCCCAGGTAAGCGTTTGCTCCGCAATAAGAGCGGCGGCTCGCACCGGCCTTCAGCAACCGCTAGTGGAGCCGTCGCGAGGACAACAGAAAGGGGCAAGCTGTTCAATGCAAGGGAAGTTCAGCCGAAACTGACTCGAGTGGCCCCAGTGCGTAGTGGGTCGCCTGGTCCAGCGTCATTGCGGCCCCCTCACCCCAGTGTTGCCTGTACAAGGGTTCCCCTAATGCAGATTGGGCTTTGGCCAGCCACCGATCCAAGTGCTCCTGTTCGAGCGGCCCAAGTGGGATCCCCAGCGAGCGTCGCAGGCAGTCCGCAGCTCCGGCGATGCGCGCTGCCCGAACGGGTTGGCCCTCGGCGGCGTCGACGCAAGCGGTGGCTTCCAGGCCTTCGGCCACACCGTCGAGGTCCCCCAGCTTGACGAAGCTCTGTGTTCCTTCGATGAGTTTGCGGCGCGCCAGTGCGCTGTCCCCTTGCTCGAGATAGACGAAGCCCAGGTTGTTCAAGGTGCAGGCCATACCCCAATCGTCGGACTTGTTGCGATCAAGTTTCATGACCTCCTCCAGCAGTCGCCGGGCCGGCTCAGGTTGTCCCCGGTCGAGATGGAGAATTCCCAGGTTGCTCAAGGTCGCCGATAGGGAGGGGTCATCCAATTCCCGCCGTATCGCGACACTTGCTCGGTACAGTTTCTCGGCAGAATCAAAGTCGCGTAGGGAACGAGTAACGACTCCCAAGCTGTTGAGGGCCGACGCCTCCCCTTTGCGGTCGCCGAGCTTTTGGAAGTAACTGAGTGCCTCTCGTAGAAGCTCGCCTGCTCGATCGAGTTGGTTCTGTTGGTCCATCAACACACCAAGAAGCCTCAGGGCGTCTGCGCGCAACTTATCTGGAGCATCGACCGAGATGGATAGTGCTCGCTCGAGCCAGGCGGCGCCTTCCACGGCCCCACTGTGCTTGTACCAGTAACCTCCCAGGGCTGATGCAAGTCGCAGACCAAGGGTGGAACCGTTGCCGTCTTCGTCCGCCCTGTCTTGCAGCCACCACTTCAGTGCGGCGCGCATGTTGTCCTGCTCGGCTTCTACCTTGAGCTTCGCCTCCGACTGCTCCTGCTCGTCCCCCCCGGCCATTCCCTCGGCAAGCTCCAGGTAGTAGCGGGCGTGGCGATCCCGGACCTTCCCACTCGTCGGATGCGTATCCAATAGTTCCAGGGCGTATTCGCGAATCGTTTCGAGCATCCTGAACCTGATCTCGCCGTCGGCATCCTCACGCTGTCTGATCAAACTGTGATTGACAAGGGAGGCCAAGGTCGCGAGAACGTCGGTTTCACTCACGATGACTCTTTCGATTGCGTCGAGAGACGCTCCACCACCGAACACGGACAGATCGCGAAAGACCGCCTTCTCTTCCTTCGATAGGAGGTCGTAGCTCCAGTCGACAGTCGTTCGGAGTGCACGGTGTCTCACCGGATAGTCTCGATCTCCGCCGGTGAGAAGAGAGAAACGATCGTCGAGTCGCCTGAGAATCGCGTCCGGCGACAGCAGCTTGATGCGAGCAGCCGCCAGCTCGATCGCAAGGGGCAGACCGTCCAGCAGCCTGCAGATCTCCGCCACCGCGGTCGCGTTCCGATCTGTCAGCTTGAAGGAAGGAAGCGCCTCGGCAGCGCGTTTGATGAAGAGCTGAGCCGCCTCTGAGCGCTCTACTGCCTCCCGTGTGGCCACCTCAGGCAGACCTAGCGGCGGCAGCGGATACTCCTGCTCTCCTCGGAGCGACAGGCTCACCCTGCTTGTCACGAGGATGGTTAGTCCATGGCAGGCACGTAGCAGGTCGGCCACAACCGGAGCCCCCGCCAGCACCTGCTCGAAGTTGTCCAGCAGCAACAGCATGTTTCTACTGCCGAAGTGGGCGGTCAAGGCCTCGGTTGGCGAACGATCGCTCTTAAGAGGGATCTCGAGCGCACGGGCGATCTCGGGGGCCACGAGATCGGCGCTCGGTACCGAGGACAGATCGACAAAGAACACGCCGTCGGCGAAAGAGTCCAGGAGATCGACTGCCACGGCCGCCGTCAGGCGCGTTTTACCGGTGCCTCCGGGACCGGTCACGGTGACCAGTCGACTTTCATCGTTGAGTATGTGTTGGCGCAACTCGTCCGCTTCACTGTGACGACCGACCAGCGCTCCCAGGTGATGGGGAACGTTGGACGGGGGTTTCGCGGAGCGCAAGGGCGGAAACACCGCCGTCAGATCTGTTGCAGTCAACTGCCAAAGGTGTTCCGAATGATCCAGGTCCTTCAGTCGATGGCTGCCCAGATCCTCGAGGATGATGCCGCTCAGGGACTTGCGGTTCAACAGCGCCTTCGTAGCCGAGGAGATCACGACTTGTTCTCCGTGGGCCGCGCTGCAGATTCGAGCCGCCCGGTGCACGTCGATGCCGACGTAATCGTTCTCGATGACAAGGGGCTCCCCCGTGTGGACACCCATCCGTACGCGGACCGGTTCTCCGTGTGGCCAGTCATGCCTTTGCAATGCCCGCTGGCCCTCAACCGCAGCCAAAACCGCGTTCTGAGCACTTGCGAAGGCAACAAAGAAGGCGTCTCCCTGTGTACCAACCTCCCGTCCGCCAACCTGCATAAAGGCCGTGCGCAGCAGTTTTTGGTGAGCGGCAAGAGTGCTGCTATAGTCCTCGCCGAGCAACTGCAGCAAGCGCGTCGATCCCTCGATATCGGTAAAGAGGAAGGTCACAGTGCCTTCCGGGAGCCCGACGCGCACGGTGGATGGAGAGCTCTTGGTCATCGCTTCATTACTCTAGGACGAGGCGGTCCATAAGGCGGATAGCACGACAGCCTTGTGGAGGCGTGCCCCGTCGCAGGTCTAGCCGGAGGGCAGATGAAGTACGGAACGGTGCTGGCGGTGGCAGATCCTCGTCCCATCCCGGAGCTGGCCCGGGCAGCGGAGAGGGCCGGATGGGACGCCATCTTTTTGGCGGATCCGGTGTGGGGCGTGGCCCCCTGGGTCACGCTGGCCGTCTGCGCATCGGTCACCGAGGGGATCCGGCTCGGCACGATGTTGACGCCTCCGTCGGCCTGGCGTCCCTGGAAGCTCGCCGCCGAAGTCGCCACGCTCGACAACCTTTCCGGAGGCCGGGCGATCCTGTCGGTTGGGCTCGGCGCGACCGATGCGGGCTTCGACAACGTCGGTGAAGAGACCGGCAGGCGAGTGCGCGCCCAGCTCCTCGACGAGGGGCTCGACATCATCACAGGACTGTGGAGCGGCCAGCCATTCAGCTACGAGGGGCGTCACTACAGGCTCACGCCGATCAGCTTCCCTGCGCCGCCCCCACCGGTCCAGCAACCCCGGGTCCCGATCTGGTGCGTGGGGGCATGGGGCTACCGCAGGTCAATGGACCGGGCGCTTCGCTACGACGGGCTATTGCCCAACGTGCCGGGCGATGAAGGCATGCGGGTCGCGACCCTGGATGAGGCCAACGACATTGCGGCGCTGATCAGGGACCGCAAGGAAGGCGCACCTTACGACCTGATCATCGAGGGTGTCACCCCGGGTAACGATCGGCCTCGGGCCGCCGAGCAAGTCGCCTCCTGGGCCGAGGCGGGCGCCACCTGGTGGGTCGAGTCGCAGTGGGAGGGTTTCGGTACGGACGAGGGGTTGGCGCACCTACGGGCGCGCGTGGATGCCGGCCCGCCCCGGCCCTAGGTCCATCATCAGATTGGCCACGCCACATGATTGGGAAGCCGTCCGGGAGACATGTTCCAGTAATCGCGCTGTTCGACGCACAGGCCCTCATCAGAGAAACGCAAGACATCGCAGCCCGCGATAGTCACTTCGCCCCCCTCCGCCGTATCGTCGAGCGCAGCGTTATAGATGGTCAGGGCATACGAGCCAGACGCGGCCCACACGGCAAAGCGGGACTTAACGTTGCTCTCGTCAGGAAAGCAGCGGCTGAGATAACCGGCGACACCGCCGGATTCCGGGGCTCGAAGAGGCGATGATCTGTGAACCGCTTCTGCGTCGTAACCGGCGACTATGTGGGTCGCATCAAGAGCCTCCCAGCCCTTCTTCCAGGCTTGTATCCATCGCTCGGCCGCAGCTCTCGTTGTCTCTGTGTCGCCTCCGCCTTCGATGCGGCCCCAATCCTCGTACGGTTCGATTGAGGCGTTCTCGAGGTGCCAGTACTCATTGAGGCGAGCGCACCGGTCGCCCTCGAACTCCAACAGCAGGCAACCGGGCAACGTGATCCACCCCTCGTCCTCCTCGTTCATGACCGTCCACCATTCGAGCGCTGCCCGCTCGCGGTCTACCAGCGGGTTACCCATCCGCACACGCAAGTCGCCTTGGGTCGCGGTTGCTCGTTCCCAGTAAGCACGTATCCCGTCCAGCCCCAGATGCGGCTTATCGAAGATCAGCGATCGATACGAGGCATTCGGCGTGAACAGAGCGACGACGGCATCCGGATCAGAGCGCTCCCATGCTTTTGCGTAGGCATGCGCCCATTTCCTGACCGATCGTTCGTCCACGGAAGGCTCCACCCTATTCCGGAAACCTCCAGCCTTCGCTCCGCCTGAAAACCTTCGAACGCGCCGAGCCGAACCGCTCGCCCTTACTTAGCGAGCTTCGCCTTGGTCCGCTCTACGTCCATTCCATGCAGGCGCAGCAGATTCTCCCCCAGGATCTTGCGCTTGGCCTGGTCGGTCAGCTGCGGGTACCCATACCCCTCGCACAGATCCTGCGGGATCTGGAACTCGGAGAAAGCCTTCAACGCCCATTGCGGGTGGAAGATCGGCGCCTCACTCCCATAGATGATCTTGTCCTCCCCGCACCAGAACAGCAACTTGCCGAGCGTCTCGGCGAACTGACGGGGGGCCCGCACGATGAAATTGATCGTCGCAGCGAGATCCGCGTAGAGATTGGGATGACGAATGAGCTGCCAACAAACCTCATCGAGGAACGGAAGGCCTACGTGATAGATCACGAAGTCGATGTCGGGGAAGTTGGCTGCCGCGCCGTCCATGTCCCAGGTTTGCGTAGCTTCTATCGGTTGAGGTCCTAGAGGCACTCCCTTGTGGACGCCGATCAGGTTGACTCCCAGCTCTTGCGCTTTCTCGAAGACCGGAAACGCGATGCGAGGATCGTCCATTCGCCACGGGAAAGGTTCCCCGTAGTCGTAGCGGACGTTGTAGAACTTGAAGGCGCGTGCGTTGAACTCGCCCACCTGGCGTTCCATGAGATCGAGTGCCGCACGGCCTTCGAGCGGATTGACTGATCCCCAGAAGACGGTGCGTTCCGGACGCAGGCGCGCTAGCTCTGTGCAGTCCTCCCACGGGGAAAGGCCGTCTCTGAACAAGTCCGTCAACGGCAGCGGCATCGCGACGAGCATGTCGGTGTCTGATTCCTCGTAGACCATCCGGTCGATCTCCTCTATGGACCATTGCCGCATGAACTCCTCGGCCGGTAGCACCGTTTGGCCCTCCGGAGTCAGGGCGGCATGGAAGCCGTAGAGGTGGTTGATGAACATTTCGCCACCCGTGCCGAAGGCGTTTTTCTTGTCGAAGTTGAAGGCGTGTGCGACGGAGTCGAAGACAACAGCACCGTCAATCATGAGTTCCTACCTCCTGTTCTGATGTGCGGACAAACGATTCACGGCTGTTCACCTGGGAGGGCTGCGGTAAAGACACGAGCTTCCGGCGCGCCGATTCGGACAGACGGTCCATGGTCCACGCTTCGTCCCAGGTCACGTCCACCGAGGCGGTTTCTACTCCCTCAACCGTTTCGGCCTTCTCCTTGACGGCGGAGAGGACCTGAGTGGCAAAGGGGCACCATCCCGATGTCAGTATCAGCTCGACCTTCGCCTCACCGTCGTCTACCGAGACGGAGCGAACCAAGCCCATGTCGACGACGGAGATGCCTCGTTCGCGACAACATGGATCGTGGACCGACCTCAATGCGTCGATGACTGCTGCAGGTCTATCCGTCAACGCCCACCTCCCCATTCATTGTCCGGGCGGACTTCAGAGAATGTCGCACTCCGAGGCGCATGGAGTCAAGTCACTCTTTGCCCCCCACGCCCCGGCCTCCTACAGAGAAGCCGTTTTCGGGACGGCCTACGGGGGTAGAAGGCAGACACAGGAGGGCGAGCCAACCAAAGGGAGCACACGATGGAGATACCCAAGGAGCAGGTCCTGCAGTTCTTGCAGGAGCGTGGACAGACCGACCAGGCAGCTCAGGCGGAGCAAGAGCTTCCCGAGCAGGTCGACACCGAGCAGGATTCCGGTCTGTTGGCCAAGTTCGGAATCGACCCTCAGGAGCTCCTGTCGCAGTTCGGCGGTGGGCTGAGCTTGTAGTCCGATTCCCCCGGCTTCGAGTATCAGCCAAGAGCCCCGGAGGGTTTCTTTCGGGGCTCTTGCGCGTCTGACAGGCGGCTGGTTCATCAAGTGCGACCAAGGAAGCGACAACTTCTTGGCCCGAGGCTCGTTAGTTACAGGAGTGGGGTGCTCGAAGATCGAGGCCTTGGCCGGGCCATTCTCAGCGGAACAAGAGGGGGAAACATGAAGAGAATCGCAATTGCACTGAGCGCGATCGCTTTGGTTGCAGTCGCAGCTCCAGTTGCCTATGCAGCACCGGTTTGTCAGGGGTTGCAGTCGACCATCGTAGGAACTTCCGCTGGTGAGACACTGACGGGCACGTCGGGCGACGATGTCATCTACGCCGGCGGGGGCAACGACATCGTCAACGCCGGGGCCGGCGACGACACGGTTTGCGGAAATGATGGAGACGACACCATCAACGGCGTCAACGGCAGGGACCGGATGGCCGGAGCCGCCGGGGACGACGAGCTCAACGGCGGGCTCGGATTCGACCACCTCCTCGGGGGTGGAGACGATGACTCGGGCAGCGGCGAGGAAGGCAACGACGTCTACAAGGGCGGTCCGGGAAACGACAACTTCAACGGCGGCACGGGATCTGACACCCTCTACGGCCTCTCGGGAGACGACATCATCGGATCGACTTCCGGCTCGACCGACAGCTCACCCGACCGCATCTTCGGTGGGATCGGCAACGACACGATCAACGCCCTGGACGGGTCGCAGGACCTGCTCTCCGGACAGGACGGAACCGACACCTGCACCGGCGACCCTGCCATCGACGAGTACAGCGGCTGCGAGATCAGCAACCAATAAGGCACACCGCAGTGACAGACGGATGGTCGCAGGGCGGGTTCGACTCCCGCCCCGTCTGCT
>JALZIO010000099.1 GCA_030860245.1 Actinomycetota bacterium
GCAGTTAGTGGAGTTGCTGATTGACCGGGTAGTAGTTAGCAACGAAGAGGTAGAGATCCGCTACGTGGTGCCGACGAACCAAGCCAGCGAGCAAGTTCATTTTAGTCATTTGAGAGCGGACTATCGAACAAGACCACCGCTTCGTCAAGAAGAAGGTGCGCTCATCGCAATGCTTCAAGCGGTTTCATACTGCTGAACGAACACTGGAAGGCATTGAAGCGATGAACATGATACGCAAAGGTCAGGTCAAAAGATTGAGTGGATGTGATGCGATGGGACACGCGCAGTTCGTCGCTTCGCTCTTTCAGATGGCCGCCTGAGCGCCGACCGCTCGACGACATTCCTCGCCTCAAACTAATTTTTGCAACGCAACCCCATGCGGCGGGGCGATAAAGGGGAGTTTTGGTGGGAGTTGCGCCCGTGCGACTACTACGACGCCCTTGAGTCAGACAAGATTATCTACCCGGACATCGCGAAAGGGCCACGATTCTTTCTCGCGTCGGGCGACGTGTACGTCACCAACACCGCCTACTTCTTGGGTAGCGGTGACCTGTACCTTCTCGGAATCCTAAACAGTCGTCTGTCGTGGTTCGCGATAAGCTCCATCAGCATCCCGTTCGGCACCCGCGCTGGGGAGTTCAGGTATCGATTGTTTTATCAGTACGTGGAGAAGATTCCGATCAGGAGTGTCGATTTCGCGGAGCCGGGAAATGGGGTACGCCGCGAGGACATGGTGAAATTGGTCGAGCGGATGCTGTCGCTGCATGGTCAGATGACGACGGCCAAGACCGCCACAGACAGCACGATGATTCAGCGGCAGATTGATGCAACGGATCGGCAGATCGACCGGCTGGTTTACGAGTTGTATGGCCTGACGGAGGAAGAGATCAGGATCGTTGAAGACGTGACGCGGTAGTAAATTCTACACCGCCGCTTTAATCAGCCGCCAGGTATTTAATCGATGGACTATGTGGGGTGGGTCGGGCAGGTCTTAGAGAAGATCGTGGAAGAGAATCGCACGTCGTTACAGGCCAGACACATCGGCGTCAGTGTGGACGACATCGCGAGGGCGGTATATGGCCCGAATGCGAGCGACACCCAGACGATAAAGTTGAAGTTGCTCTTCGCAGAAATGGCGGAGGCGGGCTTACTAACAAAAACAAAATCCAACGTCTACTACAAACTCTCCGACGGCGGGCGCTCCCTCGTAAAAGACCTCACGTCGCACTGGCAGACGATCTGCGAAACCGAAATAGAATCAGATCAGGAAACATTACTGCGGCTCGTCAACCGCCTCAGCCCGCGTGTCTTCGCCGACGGCGTGTCTCTGGAATGGATAGAGCCGCCCGACCTGCTGGCCGGGCTTGACTGGCCCGATAAGGACAAGCGGCTCTGGACGGTGGGCAGGGAACTAAACGAATCAGGTCTCGCACGAGAGCACGGCGGGTTCGGCAGTGTCCGGCTCAAGGCGTCGTATCGCGGCCTAGTGTGGGAGACCCGGCGCGGCTTCACACTGGAGTCGAAGTTCATCGACGGCCTCATCGCGGAGTGGGAGACGACGAGCGTCGATTTCAAGCGCGAGCTTTTTCTCGACACCGCCGACCGGAAGGCCGAGTTCGTGAAGGACGTGCTCGGACTTGTGAACACGCAGGCGAGTGGGCGCAGGTGGATGGTCGTCGGCTTCGACGACAAGACTCGCTCCTACCACGCCCCGCCCGATTCGGGGCTAAGTCAGAACCGGATCGAGCAAATACTCTCCTGGTACACAGCGCCTCACGTGGATGTGAGGTACGAGGTAGTTGACTACCGTGCGGGCAAGGTCGGGAAGTTCGAAGTGCTGCGAGACCCGAAGAAGCTCCCGTACCGGGTGGCGAAATCAATCGGTGATAAGTCCGCCGGAGATAAGAAGCGCGTCGTGGAAGGGCAAGTCTTCGTCCGCCACGGCTCGCAGACCGAACCTCCGACACCGGCGGAGTTGCAAGCCATCGAGGAGGAGGGCGAGAGGGCCAAAATGGCACCCTCCAGTGGCTGATCCCCGGCCTCAAGCAGATCAATAAAATGCCTGTTCGCTCTAACATCTTTCAGCGCCTGGTGGCAGAGATTCACTGCGACCTCGGCCCCGGCTGGCGGGTCAGTGAGTCGCGCCTCCTCAATGATTCCGTCACCGGCGAGCAGCGCGAGGTTGACGTGGTCGCCGAGGCCGTAGTCGGGGGCTACCCGCTGCTCATCGGCATCGAGGTGCGGGATCGCTCACGCCCGGCCGATGTCACCTGGGTGGAGGGCCTGGCTAAGAAGCACGAGCACCTCCCCACAGACAAGCTCGTGCTGTGGTCTCCTTCCGGGTTCTCCGAGAGCGCGCTCGCGAAGGCCAAGGCCCTTAACATCGAGACCGTCACCCCGGGCGCGGGGGTGGACGCGCCTTTCGCATCCATCGCCAGAGACCTCATAGGCTCCTCGGTCAAGTTCGTCCGGCCGAGGTTCGAGGCGTTCGCCGACGTGACCCTCGGCGACGGGAGCGCCGAGAGGTGGGCGGCACCGCCGGGGATGTTGCTTCGGGAAGAGAACGGCACCCGGCAGGCACGGGTCGGCACCATCCTCCAGCAGATTACCGGCAACCCCACGGTACACACGACGCTCCTAAATCGAAACTTACAAGATTGGGACACCTGATCTAAGCGTTACATTGACGTTACATCCAGTTTTATTGGGTCTAAAGCATCGTTCCATTTCTTGTGTGTCCCAATCTCATAAGGTCTGATTTAGACCACGCGCCCGAGGTTTCAGGGAATTTCTACGCGACCTACACGCCGCCCCTCCCATGCGTCGTGACCGGCCCCGGAGGGGCAGTGGGCAGGTTGATCCGACTGGGCGTTGGTATCACGACCGAGTGCGAGGTCGCCCCTGTCGTCGCGAGGTCTGCCCTCCACAACGGCACCGTCACGACGCTGGCCGAAGCGAGTCTGAGCGACGGCACCCTTCGAGTCGTGGCGCGGGAGCCGGAGGGAGAGGAGTCCTTGATTACCGCAACGCACCAGAAGTGATCGGCCGACGTTTAACCCGCCGATCACGTACACATGATCGGCGACCCTATAAACGGTCGCTAAACCAATTCAAAATTACTTATGTTAATGCCAATACTTGGCGCTGGTCGCTCGTCGAAACTGTAGTAGAGTGACCTGCCATTAGGGTGAATCTTCTTTTAGACAATATGGCTCTTGCCGCAGGTACAAAATTGGGACGCTACGAAGTCCGCTCGCAGTTGGGCGCGGGCGGCATGGGCGAGGTCTATCTGGCCCGCGACACCACCGAGCTTGAGCGTATGGTCGCCGTCAAGGTGCTCCCCTCGGAGATGGCCCAAGACCCGGAGCGGATGCGCCGCTTCGTCCAGGAGGCCAAGACCGCCTCTTCTTTGAACCACCCGAACATCATCACCATCCACGAGATCGGCGAAGTGGATTCCTCGCGCTTCATCGTCACCGAGTTCGTCGAGGGCGAGACCCTGCGCCAGAGGATGGCGCGCTCGTGCCTCAGCATGCGCGAGGCTCTCGACATCTCAACCCATGTCGCGTCGGCCCTCGTCGCCGCGCACAAGGCGGGGGTGGTGCATAGAGACATCAAGCCGGAGAACGTGATGCTGCGCGAGGACGGCATCGTCAAGGTCTTAGACTTCGGGATCGCCAAGCTCGCCGAGCGTCGTCCCCAGGCGGGGGCCGACACCGAGG
>JALZIO010000120.1 GCA_030860245.1 Actinomycetota bacterium
GGACAATGGCCTGCTCGGCTCCTGATATCCGGCGGCGGAACGTCGTGCGCCAGGTGACGGTCTTCGTCGCCTGGCGCACCACCTCCGCCCGTTCGACCGCGTGAGCCGGGCGAAGCGGTCCCGGTACTCCGCGCTCGGCCTCGTCCATCGGGGGCTGCGGTGCGCCGAGTGGCCGCGCGTGTGGCGCCAGCACGATCTGGCCGCGGCCTACGACGCAGTCATCGTCGGCGCCGGCGTCCACGGTCTGTCCACGGCCTGGCACCTGAGCAAGAAGCTGAAGGCCCGGGGCACGGGCGATGGGAGCGACATCGTCGTGCTCGACAAGTCCAGCGTGGCCGCCGGCGCGTCCGGGATTGCCTGTGGCGTGATACGCAACAACTACTTTCAGCCGGCGATGCGTAAGCTCATGGCTCACTCGGTCGGCGTTTGGGAGTCAGATCCCGAAGCGTTCTCGTACCATCCGGTCGGCTACATGCAGATCTCTCCCGAGGTCATGCACGCAGATGTCGCCGGAATATATGAAGAGCAGAAGGCAATCGGTTATCCGTCTACGTTCGTGGAAGGGACCGCCGAGTGCCGCTCCTACATGCAGGACATCTTCTTCGACTGGCAGGCCGAAGGCATCACCAGCATCCTGCACGAACACCGCGGCGGTTACGCGAATAACAAGGCGTCGATGCGGGGTTTGGCCGCAAAAGCTCAAGCCGAGGGCGTGCGCATCCTGTCGGACGTCACCGTTACCGGTATGAGGTTGCAAGAAGGCGTGGTGACCGCGGTAGAGACTACCGGCGGAGCGATCGGGTGCGAACAGGTGGTGATAGCCGTTGGTCCGTGGGTCCGGGACATGTGGAAGTTCCTCGATCTCCCGGCCAAGATCTCTGTGAAGGGGCCCGACGGCACGGTCTAC
The DNA here is from genome assembly GCA_030860245.1 of Actinomycetota bacterium. Taxonomy (GTDB): domain Bacteria; phylum Actinomycetota; class CADDZG01; order CADDZG01; family WHSQ01; genus JACDDL01. Next base: position 908 of record JALZIO010000120.1, read on the forward strand.
GACGACCGTGACATGTGGACCTACTGGTCACTTCAGGAGGGCACCCTCGAGGTCGACCCGAAGTTCCTTATGGACAACCGCGACGCCATGCCGCCGGTCATCCATGTGGACACCGATGCCCCTCTCTACGATGACGAAGGCAAGCTGGTCACCGATCGGCTGTGGGGCATCTATTACAAGCCGGACTTCAACTTCGGGGGCGTGCAGGGCGGCGCGATGCCCTATGTCGTCGACCGGCCTGCCGGTGACGTCGCGGTGGATCCCTACGGGCCTGCGAGCCCCGACTTCGTCGTCGGCGATGACTTCGCCCGGATGTGGACGGCCGGGTTGGCGCACTGTCACAAGCGTTTCGAGGGCAAACGAGGGCTTTTCTCGAAGGAGCCCTCTGGGGGGATCGGATGTTTCACGCCCGACAGCTTTCCCGTGTTCGACATCTTCCGGCAGAACGCCTACGTGATAGCAGACTCGAACCACGGCTACAAGATGATCGGCGTGGGCGCTCTCGTAGCCGCCGAGCTGCTGGGCGAGCCCCAGGCGCTGCTGGAGCCATTCCGCTTCAGTCGTTACGCAGAGGGCCGGTTGCACCCCACGAGCAACTCGCCGTTCCCCTGGAGCTAGCCCCGGCCCGGTACCGTGATCACGAGGGTTGACGGGCTGTTCAACCCTGCCGGGCTGGCCGCAGAGTAATGTGATCCGCAGAGCGAAGGCGCGTGTGGTGTCTCCGCTTACAATGCCGCCGTGCTGAGAGGAGCCGCAGTGAGCACCGAGTTTCTGTTGACATCGTTCATTGTTGTCGCCACGCCCGGCACCGGCGTCCTCTATACGATGGCGGCCGGCCTCTCGCGTGGCGCTCGCGCAAGTGTCATCGCTGCGGTCGGATGCACCCTCGGCATCATTCCGCACATGGTGGCGGCGATCACTGGTCTTGCGGCGCTGCTGCACACGAGCGCACTGGCGTTCCAGACTCTCAAGTATCTGGGTGTGGTCTATCTCATCTACATGGCATTGAGCACACTGAGGGACAAGGGCGCGCTCACGGTGGAGAAGGACACCGCCCCCCGATCGTCAACGAGTGTGATCGTGGCCGGCATCCTGGTCAACATCCTCAACCCGAAGCTCACGATCTTCTTCTTCGCGTTCCTGCCTCAGTTCGTGAGCGCCAATGAGCCCAATGCATTCCTTCGCATGGTCGGGCTGAGCGCTGTTTTCATGCTGCTCACGTTCGTGGTCTTCGTCGGCTACGGGAAATTCGCTGCGGCGATTCGCAACCACGTCATCTCACGTCCGCGGGTGTTGACCTGGATGCGCCGCGTCTTTGCGGGAGCGTTTGTCGCCCTCGGCGCCAGACTAGCGTTCACCGATCGGTGACGGCTCTTCCTCCCCTGCGCGCCCCAGGTCATCTGATGCGGCTTGCGTTCCTCAGGTCCCAGCCCCCCGTTCGCCCCCAAGCGAGCTCAGCATCTGTGTTCTCCATCGCTCCGTGCCGTCGATCTGGTTGAAGGTATAGACGTGCAGCCCACCAAGCGGGAGCCGGCGACGATCGGCGTC
>JALZIO010000148.1 GCA_030860245.1 Actinomycetota bacterium
CCCTCAAGCCGTCCTCGTAGCCGCCGAAACCGACCACAACCGCCTGAAGATCCGGGGTGTCCGTTAGTCCCAGCGCCGCGAAGAAGTTGTGCACACCCTTGGCGCGGATGAACTTGCCCACGTACCCGACGGTCGGGGGGCCTGCGTCACGGACAACCGGTTTGAAGAGCTCGATGTCGGCGCCGGGGCTGACCACCTCAGCCCGCTCCACCCACCCGGGGATGACTTCGCTTGCCGCCTTGATCATGTAGCGGCTGCCGCCGGTTATTACCCTTGCTGCGCCGAGTCCCTGCGTTGCGCATCTCAGATAACGCTGTTGCAACTTGACCGCGTACTCCAGCCCGCTCCCATGTAGTTTCGCAACGTAATCGGTGCCCGTTTGGCGGCACGCTTCGCGCGCTATGTATGGCCCCATGACCTCGTGCCCGGTGATGATTGCATCGGGCTCATGTCGTTGAATTCCAGTGACCAGCGCTTCTACGTTGAGGCGGGTGTACTCCTCGAGTTCGGCCTCACTCAGATCGACGAATCGTTTGACCGAGTAGCCGGGATAGAGATCGAAGACGTACACAGGAAGTAGGGAGCCGATGTCGGGACGTGCAACGACCGCGCGTCCACCAGCCGGCGGGGCTCCCGTTTCGACAACCGAGAAGCCGTCATTTGCTGCGGTGAAATCCCCCGTGGCGTCGATGAAGCTGTAGGCGGCAGCAGCGCGGTCCTGACAGAGGATCAACACATCGTGACCCAGTCCGCGCCACTCCCTGGCGAGGTTCGCGGTGTAAAGGTTCGAGCCCGTGCCGGTCAGCAGGTATCCGTGCCACAACAAGATCTTCAAAGATTGCCTCCTCGAGGCACAGGGCTGGTGCCTCCTCGCGCAAAGTTCCGAAGCACTAAGATCCGCGCATCGTGCTCGACAACGTGCTGCGCATAGTCTTCAGGAACTTCTCCACCCTATTTCTTGTCGTTGCCATGCTGATAGTGCCCGTGCATCTTGCTTACAGCTTCATCTACAAAGACGTCGCCCAGGTCGAAGAGCTCCACCCCTACATCGAGAATCTCCCCCGGGGCCGCCAGGTTCAGAATGTCGGGCGTGCCGTGCTCGCAGAAGCGCGCCGCAGGTTTGTGTGGGTCACGGTGGCCCAGGCCCTGCTTCTCCCTCTGCTGGCGGGTGCAACCCGCAGGGTCGTCGGCGTCGATGCCGCAGGGGGGCTTCCCGGGGTGATAGACGCCTACCGCCATCTGCTGTCGAAACGGGTGGGTCCGGCGCGCCGTACGGCGTCATGGGGGCCGCGCCTGGCCGCCGTCGCCTCCGGCGTCGTCCTGGCCCTGGTGATCGGCTGGCTCGTCCAGACGATTGGATTCCTATTCGCCGAGGTGGGCCCCGACGGCGCTCGGTGGCTAATCGCCGGCATGACCCGGGCGACCGCCTTCGCCGCGGCCGCCCCCTTTGCGCTGGTTCCTCTGGTGGCGCTCACCGGAGACGAGGCGGTAACCCCTTAACGGCGCGCCGCCCCGCGTGGCGGTTTGGTACTCGGCCAGACGTGGCATGATGGTAAGTCCTTCCAGTTGGGACTGTGAAGTAGGGGGCGGATCTGCATGGAGAAGAACCGGACAAGCGCGGCCATAGCCGGGCAGGGCGCCGCCTGGCGGGCCGTGGCCGACGGGCACAAGGCCGACGTCAGGGGCATCACCGAGCGGTCCCGGAGGCGTCGCTTGTGGTTCGTTGCCGGGATTTGCTCCATGGTGCTCGCCTACCTGCTCAAGCGCATCCTCGAGGGGAACCCGGTGACCTTCGGTTGGCCGGCTCTGGGCGCCGATGCGATGCTGTGGCTCTTTCCGGTGGTGCTCATCCTGATGATGGGCAGCGTCATACTCATGCCGTTGGCCAACGGGCGCTCGCCCGGTGTTCGCTTCAGCCCCGAGGAGATCGGCATCGGCTTCTCCGATGTGCGCGGGATCGACGGCGTGCTCGAAGAGGTGACGCGCACATTGCAGATATTCCTCACCTACAAGAGCTTTCGCGAAGAGCTGGGGGGCAACCCCCGGCGCGGCATACTGTTCGAGGGTAAGCCCGGCACCGGAAAGACCCACCTGGCAAAAGCAATGGCGGCGGAGGCCGGAGTTCCGTTCTTCTTCGTTTCGGCGCCCACTTTCCAGAGCATGTGGCACGGAATGACCGCCATGAGGATCCGGGCGTTCTTCAAGGCGTTGAGAAAGGCCGCCCGCAAGCACGGCGGGGCGATCGGCTTCATCGAGGAAATCGATGCCGTCGGAGGATCGCGCGGCGGAACCGAGGCTTTCACCGGGCACCAGTCTTCGGGAGCCACGGTGACGCGAATGGTCAGCCCCGGCTCGGAGGGAATGGTCAACGAGCTGTTGGTTCAGCTCCAGTCATTCGACACCCCCCCGTGGGGCACGCGGATGAAGAACCGACTGATCGACGTCGTCAACCTCTACCTCCCGGCGCACCGGCAGCTCAAAAAATCGGCGCCGGATTACAGCAACGTCCTGATCGTGGGGGCAACCAACCGCGCCGAAGCGCTCGATGCGGCGTTGCTGCGTCCGGGTCGCTTCGATCGCACCCTGTACTTCGATCTCCCATCCCGCCGGGGACGCAGGGAGCTGATCGACTACTTCCTCGGGCGGCGCGCCTACAACCCGGAGATGGACCGCGAGGACCTACGCGAGGAGTTTGCCTCGATGACGCTTGGATACTCCCCTGCAATGCTCGAGCACGTGCTCGACGAGGCCCTCGTGTGGGCGATCCGGGATGGCCGGCGTGAGCTCACCTGGAGAGACGTGCAGCAAGCCCGCCTTTCCGAAGAGATCGGGCTCGCACAACCCGTCGCCTACACCGACAACGAACGCAGGTTGATCGCCACCCATGAAGCCGGGCACGCGACTGCAGCGTATCTCTGCGCCAAGGACCGAAAGCTTGAGGTTCTTTCGATTATCAAGCGGCGTCATGCGCTGGGGCTTCTGGCACACTCCGATCTCGAAGAGCGCTTCACCAAGACAAAATCAGAGCTGCAGAGCACGGTGAACATTGCCCTCGCAGGAATGGCCGCGGAGGAGCTCTTCTTTGGGGAGTCCGGCACCGGTCCCTCCTCCGACCTCTCGGCCGCCACTTCGCTGGTTGCGCAGATGGTGGGTTCGTTCGGGATGGGATCCTCACTGGTGTCCTTCGACGCGGTCAGCAACGGAGGTCACTCTGCCCCCAACATCGTCGCAAAGGTGCTCACCGACGACCGGGCTAAGCGGGAGGTCGATTCGATCCTCAAGGAGCAGAAGGACAAGGTCGCTTACCTGCTGGAGCAGCATCGCGGTCTCGTGGAGGCGCTTCGAGACGCCTTGCTGGAGCACGAAGAGCTCATGGGCGACGAGATACTCCACGTTCTAAGGGACGCTCAAGGAGGAGTTGCCGCCTAGAGGCCTTCGAACAGGTCCTCTTCGGGCGAGGCCGTCTCTACCCTGGAGTGCACCAGCGTGTAGTCCTCCCACGGATAGACCTTCCTCACCAGCTCGTCGGGGATGGCGAACCAGAAGCCGTCCGGATCTATCTGGGTCGCGTGGGCCAGGAGCGCCTTGCTCCGGAGCTCGATGTAGTCCGAGACATCCACCTGGGCGGTGATCTCGGGGTCGTCCCACTCCTCGTCCTCGAGCCACTCCTTCAGCCTCTCGTTGAATGGGCTCTCTATCCCTTCGGCCTGAGCCGCATCGTTGAGGATCTGCAGACGGTGCCGTGAGAACGGGGCGAAGTAGTAGAGCTTCGATGGAGACCACGGCGCGCCGGCCTCCGGAAACTTGTCCGGGTCCCCTGCCTCGTGATAGGCGCGGGTGCCGAGCTCATGCACCCTCAGGTGATCGGGGTGGGGGTAGCCAGGCGACTCGTCGTACCCGAGGACGATCTCGGGCCTCTCCGAGCGGATGATCTCGACCAATCGCCCAACCACTTCGTCGGGGTCGACGTTGGCGAAGGCCTCGGGGCGTTGATTGGCCTCGGTGTCGGGCATGCCGGAGTCCCGGTAGTCGAGCATGTAGATGCGCTCGACCCCGAGGATGTCGCACGCGGTTTCGAGCTCGGCTTTCCGGAGCTCGGGCAGTCGATCCTTGATGCCGGGCCGGTCCATGCGCGGGTTGATGATCTCGCCCTCTTCACCCCCGGTTGCGCACGCCAGGACCACCCTGATCCCCTCGGCCGCATAACGGGCCATCGTGCCTGCGCCCTTCGAAGACTCGTCGTCGGGATGGGCGTGGAGAGCTAACAGGGAGCGAGTCTTGGTGGTCATGGCCTGTAGGCTAACCGCCATGTCTGAGGCCGAATCGCGTCGTGGTCACGCCGCAACCGACACCTATTCCGGGGTGAACTTCTTCGACCGGGTGCGCTCGGTGGCGGGCGCGGTCCTCATGGCCTCCGGCGCCGCCGCGATTGTGGGATCGATGCTCGACTGGGTAACGATCACGCCTCCCCCGAGGGTGCGGCCGGCCTTTCGCGACATAGACCTGCAGGGAGTCAAGGCCAGCGAGCCCTTCTCCGGGCTCGAAGCGGGTGACGGATGGTGGGTGATCGGCGCCGGAGTGATCATGATCCTGGCGGCCGGAATGTTGATCGGCCGTCGGCGCAGCCTCTACGCATGGATCGCGCTGCTCACCGCGATGGTGATCGGAGGGATCACGTTCGCCGACTTCAGAGCCATCGGCGATCTGGGATCGGGTCTCTCCCGGCGCATGGACATCGTGGGACAGGCGAAACCGGCCCTGGGAATCACGCTCGTGGCCGCATCCGCCCTGGTGGGCATCGTGGCCTCGGGAGCGGGCATAGCCGCAACCCCGCGCACCGACCGCTGAGGCCCTTGTGTGGGACCCTTACAGCTGCTCGACTCCGTAGCCTTCGGCCGCCAGGCGTGTCGCCACCAGGTCGATGTGGGCCTTTCCCCTGGTCTCCAGCTGCAGGGTGACCTCGACCTCGCCGAGATGGACAGCCACGCCCTCGCGGTGGTGCTCGACTCCCACGATGTTCACGCCGAGCTCCGCCAGCATCCCCAACAGACGATGGAGCTCCCCGGGGCGATCGGCGATGTGGGTCCGGAAGGCGAAGTAGCGGCCCGAAGCACTCAGCCCGAAGCGGACGACGCCCAACAGCAATAACGGGTCGATGTTTCCCCCCGAGAGCAGCACGACCACGGGGGGCCGCAGGTCGCCCACGCCCTCCAGAATCGCGGCCACCCCGGCCGCACCGGCCGGCTCGAGCACCAGCTTCATGCGCTCGGCGGCGAGAACGAGGGCCTCCGCCATTGCATCGTCGCTCACGGTCACGACGTCATCCACCAGAGCCTGGACATGCTCGAAGGTGAGCTCCCCGGGACAGTTCGCCGCGATGCCGTCCGCGATCGTCGACACGCGCTCGAGCGCGACCGGCGCGCCGGCGGCAAGAGAGGGAGGGAAGGACGCGGCGCCGGCCGCCTGCACCCCGACGATGCGGACCGAAGGTGCGGTTGCGCGCAGGGCCGCTGCCACACCGGAGATCAGCCCCCCACCCCCAATGGGGATGACGACGGTGCCTATGTCGTCGATCGCCTGGGCGATCTCGAGACCCAGCGTCCCCTGCCCCGCGATGATGTCCCTGTGCTCGAAGGGAGGCACGAACACGAGCTCCCGCTCGCGCGCATGCGCTATAGCCTTGGCGTTGGCGGCGCCGAAGTCCTCGCCGTCCAGCACCACCTCGGCGCCGTAGCGCTGGGTCGCCTCGGCCTTGACCAGCGTTGCGAATCTGGGCATGAACACGGTCGCCGGACACCCCAGCAGCGCAGCCGCCAGCGCCACGCCCTGCGCATGGTTTCCGGCCGAGGCCGCGACCACACCGCCCTGTCGCTGCTTCGGGCTGAGGAGCGCTACCCGGTTGTAAGCGCCGCGGATCTTGAAGGATCCCGTGCGTTGGAGGTTCTCGCACTTGATGAGCACCGGGCCCCGCGCAAACTCGGAGAGGGCACGGGAGCGATCCAGGGGGGTGTTCACGGCTATCCCGTCGAGCCGCCGGCGAGCGTCCTGTATCTCCGGAAGCCCCACCAGCTCCTTGGTGACCATTCTCAGATGTTGCCATGCCATCTCTGATTGCACGCGACGATGGGCTCATGAGCGCCTGGATCCCCACCTCGTGGCAGGAGCACCCCGCCGCCCAACAACCGGACTGGCCCGATCCCGCCGCCCTGGACACCGTCCTCAAGGAGCTTCACGGCCGGCCTCCGCTGGTCTTCGCAGGCGAGGCGCGCACCCTGCAGGCGGCTCTGGCGAGGGTGGCTCGGGGCGAAGCCTTCATGCTGCAGGCGGGAGACTGCGCCGAATCCTTCAGCGACTCGTCCGCCGACGGCATCCGGGACAAGCTCAAGGTCATCTTGCAGATGGCGGTCGTGTTGACCTATGCGTCCGGGCTTCCGGTGGTCAAAGTGGGGCGCATTGCCGGTCAGTTCGCCAAGCCGCGCTCGTCGTTCATCGAGCAGCGAGGGGACGCCGTCCTCCCCGTGTTCCGGGGCCACGCGGTGAACGATGCGGCGTTCGACGCCGAATCCCGGCGCGCCGACCCCCGGCGCCTACTGTCCGCCTACAACCAGTCGGCGTCGACACTGAACCTGATCCGCGCTCTCACCAAAGGAGGCTTCGCCGATCTGAGGCAGATCCATGTCTGGAACCAGGAGTTCGTCGCAGCAAGCAAACAGGGTCAGCGGTACGAGGCCATTGCGCACCAGATCGACCGATCGCTGCGTTTCATGGCGGCTTGCGGGATCAACCTGGAAACCGATGCATCACTGCACGAGGTTGACTTCTACATCTCGCATGAGGCGCTGTTGCTGGGTTACGAAGAGGCCCTCACACGGCAGGACAGTCTGACCGGTGACTGGTACGACTGCTCCGCTCATCTGCTGTGGATCGGCGAACGTACCCGTCGAATCGACGGCGCCCATGTCGCGTTCCTGTCCGGAGTCAAGAATCCGATTGCCTGCAAGCTGAGCGCAGCGGTCACTCCCGACGACGTAATGAGGCTTTGCGACGCGCTCAACCCGGATAACGAACCCGGGCGGCTCACCTTCATCGCCCGCATGGGGGCGGACAAGGTCGGGGATGCCCTTCCGCCCCTGGTCGATGCAGTACAAGCCGATGGGCGCAAGGTTGTGTGGACCTGTGACCCGATGCACGCCAACACGTTCGTGACCTCGTCCGGCTACAAGACGCGCCGCTTGGCCGACATCATGATCGAGATCAAGCGCTTCTTCGCCGTGCACAATGCGGCGGGAACCGTGCCCGGCGGAGTGCACCTCGAGCTCACCCACCAAAACGTCACCGAATGTCTCGGCGGTGCAGAGGAGATCTTCGATCACGACCTCGCCCATCGCTATGAAGCCCTCTGCGATCCGCGATTGAACGCGCGCCAGTCCCTCGACCTGGCGTTCGAGATCGGGGCGATGCTACAGACGTAGTCTCTACGCGCCCCGGAAGGCCGTGACGCTCCCCGGAGTCCTGGACAGAAAGAGCGCCGAGGTCGCAAGGGCAACGTGTGAGAAGGCTTGAGGGAAGTTGCCCATCTGCCTCCCAAGATGCGGATCGTACTGCTCGGCCAACAATCCGACGTCATTACACAGCGCCAGGAGTCGCTCGAAGATCTCTTGAGCTTCGGCGCGCCGCCCCAGCAGGACGAGGCAATCGACGAACCAAAAGCTGCACAGCAGGAACATGCCCTCCCCCGGGGGCAATCCGTCGGGTGACTTGTCGGAGTCGTAACGCAGAACCAGCCCGTCGTCCGTCATCAGCTCTTTCTGGATGGCCTCGATAGTGTTCTGCATCTTTTCGTCTCTGGCATCGATGAATCCGACCAGAGGCAGCACCAAGAGGCTTGCATCCATCTCTTCGGCGCCGAAGGCCCGCACGAAGCAGGTCCCGTTGCGACCCAGACCCTTTGCCATGATCTCGTCTTTGATTTGGCTCTGCGTCTCTTTCCACTTCTCGACCGGACCGTCGTGCCCATACGTCTCAACGGCGCGCACCGCACGGTCGAGTGCAACCCATGCCATGACCTTGGAATGAACGAAGTGCTGCGGGCCCGAACGAACCTCCCAGATACCCTCGTCCGGCTCGTCCCAGTGTGCGCAGACGTGTTCGATGATCTCCATTTCGAGCTCCCACGCTTCCGGGGGAGTGGGGATGCCCGCCCGGCGCGCCGAGTGCATCGAGTCCATGACCTCTCCGTGCACGTCCAGTTGGAACTGCTCGACGGCAGCGTTTCCGACGCGCACGGGTTTGGACCCTTCGTAACCGGCCAACCAATCGAGCTCGAGCTCGACCAATCGGCGCTCGCCCATTACCCCGTACATGATCTGGAGATCATCCGGATCGCCTGCGACTGCGGTTTGAAGCCAGTCCCGCCACTCCTTCGCCTCTGATGTGTAGCCGTGTTCGAGCAGCACATCTAATGTGAAAGTCGCATCCCGGAGCCAGCAATAACGGTAGTCCCAGTTCCTCACTCCGCCAATGGCTTCGGGAAGTGAAGTGGTCGCCGCGGCGACGATTCCTCCAGTGGGAGAGTATGTAAGCGCTTTGAGCGTCAGAAGGCTCCGCAGCACCTCAGCGCGATACTCACCCGTGTAATGGCACATGTTCGCCCATCCGCGCCAGAACTTGTCGGTTCGGTCGACGAGCTCACGGCAGGTCTCGGTACCCATATGTTTGCCATGAACATGCGAGGGGTGGTAGCGCGCGATGAATCCGAGCGACTCACCTTCCTTCACAACGAAGTCCGCAGTAGCTCCGCCCGATTCGAGCGCCAGCGGCACATCGGCAACCAGGCGGAGGGCGTCCGGTCCCCCCACCGCCTCGATTGCGACGCCTTGGCGGATGAACCAGGGCAAGATGTGGCCGTAATCGAATCGCGGGCTGTAGTCCATGGTCATGCGCACGCTTCCGGACAAACCGTCGACAATGCGGACGATGACATCCTGGGTGTGGATCTCGCGGGGGCTGTCGGGCCGGGAACCGCGTTCGAAAGGCAGACAATCGGTCAATCTGACTCTGCCCTGCGGAGAGTCGAAGACGGTCTCGAGGACGAGGCTGTCGGGGCGGTAGGAGCGGGTTACCGATACGTCATCTGACCCCGGAGCGATGCGCCACCTGCCGCCTTCGTGCTCGTCGAGGAGCGCGCTGAAGCAGGACGGTGAATCGAAGCGAGGAAGACACAACCAGTCGATGGAACCGCCGCGCGACACGAGGGCGGCCGAATGCGTATCCCCTATGAGTGCGTAGTCCTCGATACGGCTCAGTGCAAGCCTTCCACCACGCGTCCGAGGTCGGGCGGCGTCACCGGAGCACGACGGGCGGAAGGGCGAAACGAGTTTGAGAAGCGCGTTCCACCGCGTCCGTTTTCATGGCGCGCCGGATGCGGCGGACATCTTTGAAGAGGACGAGGGTATTGCGATCACTACGGTCTTTGGTCCCCTGCGACTGTGCCAGCGCTCCATCGAGCTCGTCCACCGCCCGCTCGAGGTGGGCGCGCAGCTCTTCGAGCTCTGCCTCGAGCTCGAAGATCCTCGTGACGCCTGCGAGGTTCACACCCTCTTGAGTCAGCTCCTGAATCCTTCTCAGGCGCTCGATGTCACGCTCCGAATAACGGCGGGTGTTGCCCTGCGTGCGCTTCGGGGTCAGCAAACCCTTGCGTTCATAAATTCGAAGGGTTTGGGGATGCACGTCGGCGATCTCCGCAACCACCGAGATGATGTAGATGGCTCTGTCGGGGCTCAGACCTTTGGGCTCCATGTCCGGGACCTCTACGAAGCCTTCTTGGCTCGGTGGAGTTGCTGCTCGAGCCCCTCACGTGGGTTGGCTTTGTGCACTTCTGCGAACCGCTCGAGCGCCTCTTCCTCCGCCTTGCTGAGGCGCTGCGGAACCTCGATATGGACAACCACGTAAAGGTCGCCGTTGCCCCCGGAGGCTTTTGGCAGCCCCCGTCCACGCACGCGCATCCTCTTACCGTGGGGCGTACCGGGGGGCAGCTTTACCGTGACCTCGTCATCGAGCGTCGGGACGGTGATCTTCGCCCCGAGGGCAGCTTCGGGATACGTCACCGGGACCTTCACCTCGAGACTCGAGCTGCCCGGCAGGGAGAACACCGGATGCGATTCGACCCTGACCTTCACGAACAGGTCGCCGGGGCCGCCGATGGGGTCGACTTCGCCTTTGTTGGCGACCTTGACCCGGGTGCCGTCGCCCACGCCGGCCGGAATCCTTGCGCGGCCCGTATCGGGCAGGGTCACGGTGGTGCCGGCCACGGCCTCATCGAAGCTGATCGTCACCTCGGTTTCGGTGTCGCGGCCCCGCCGGGGCGCAGGCCGGCCACCCATACCGCCGAGCAAATCCTCGAACAGGCTTCCTCCGCCGCCTCCGAAAACGTCACCGAGGTCACCGATATTCACGCGCACGCCGTCGCCGCCGCGCCCCGGGCGGAAGCCATAGAAGCGCTGTCCGCCCGCAGCGATCAACGAGCGCATCTCGTCGTACTCCTTGCGCTTGTCATCGTTCGACAGGATCGAGTGGGCCTCCGAAATTTCCTTGAACCGTTGCTCGGCCATCGCGTCACCCTTATTGGCGTCGGGATGGTATTTCTGTGCAAGCTTGCGGTAGGCCTTCTTGATCGCGGACTTGGAGGCCGACTCTTCGACCCCCAGGACTTTATAGAAATCCTTGTCTGCCCATTCTCGTTGCGACACGGCTGCTCAGCCTTGCCCTTCTGCGGAGTCCGAGTCGTCCTGCGCCACAATCGGCTCCGCGCCGTCGGTCTGAGACGGCTCGATCGGGCGCGCAACGACCACCATCGCCGGGCGCACAACCTGGCCTTTCAGCCTGTAACCCTTGCGATACACGCTCACCGAGGTCGGTTCCTCCACATCCGCTGATTCCTTGGCTTCGACGGCTTCGTGCACGGTGGGATCGAAGGCGACGTCATGTGCGGGGATCTCCTCGAGCCCTTCGTCGCCCAAGACCTCTTTGAACTGCTTGTGGACGAGCTCGATGCCGGCATCCCCCTCCCCCTCTCCGTGGGCCAGCGCCCGTTCGAAGTTGTCCAGCACGGGAAGCAGACCTTCGATCAGTCGCGCAGAGGCGCGTGAGGCTGCTGCCGCTTGATCGCGCATGACGCGTTTGCGGTAGTTGGCGAACTCGGCCTGGACCCGCCGCAGATCATCGAGGTAGGAGACCTGCGCCGGTTGCTCTTGCGGAGCGCCGCCTTCCTGCATCTCCTCATCGGGCTGTGCCGGTACGGGCGCTTCTACTTCTGCCGCGGGCATCTCCGGCGCGCCGGCGGTGGGGCCAGGAGCTGGGGGCCCCTGGCCGGTTCCGCGCTTGTCGCGCACGGGGATGCCGTCGCCGGTTCCCTGCATCAGGCGCTCTGCTCGCCTTCGTCGACGACCTCTGCGTCGACGACGTCGTCACCCGCGGTCCCGCCGGAATCGCCCGGCTGCGTCTGGGCCCGCTGGTAGAGCACCTCGGCGAACTTCTGCGACGCCGTCAGCAACTGCTCGCTCGTGTGCCGGATGCGCTCGACGTCGGAGCCCTTCATGGCCTCGCGGGCGTCGTTCAGCGCATCCTCGACCAGCTTCAGATCCGCCGCCTCGAGCTTGTCGCCGTGCTCCTTGAGCGTCTTCTCCGTCTGGTAGATGACCGAGTCGGCCTGATTCTTGGCGTCGGCCTCTTCCCGCCGCCTGCGGTCCTCCTCGGCGTGCTCCTCGGCGTCCTTCATCATCTTGTCGATCTCGTCACTGGCGAGCTTGGTTCCGCCGGTGATGGTCATCGACTGCTCCTTGCCGGTGCCCAGATCCTTGGCCGAAACGTTGACGATGCCGTTGGCGTCGATGTCGAAGGTGACCTCGACCTGTGGCATGCCGCGCGGCGCGGGGGGAAGTCCGACGAGCTGGAACTTGCCGAGTGATTTGTTCCGGTAGGCCATGTCGGCCTCGCCCTGCAACACGTGGATCTCGACCGACGGCTGATTGTCCTCCGCGGTGGTAAAGACCTCGGAGCGCTTGGTGGGAATGGTGGTGTTGCGCTCGATCAGCCGGGTGAAGATGCTGCCCTTGGTCTCTACGCCCAGCGACAAGGGAGTGACGTCGAGTAGCAGCACATCTTTGACCTCGCCCTTGAGGACTCCGGCCTGAATCGCTGCGCCCACCGCGACAACCTCGTCCGGGTTGACGCCCTGGTGCGGCTCCTGTCCGCCGGCCAGATCCGTCACCAGCTTTCGGACCATCGGCATACGGGTGGAACCCCCCACGAGGATGACGTGGTCGATGGCTTCGACGCCGACTCCGGCATCCCGGATCGCTTGGTTGAACGGCCCCTTGCAGGCCTCCAAGAGGTCCCCGGTCATGCGCTCGAACTCGCTCCGGGAGAGCGTCAGCTCGAGGTGCAGCGGGCCCTGCTCGTTCGCGGTGACAAAGGGGAGGTTGATGGTCGTCGTCTGCGCCGAGGAGAGCTCGATCTTGGCCTTCTCCGCGGCCTCCTTGAGGCGCTGCATCGCCATTTTGTCCTTCGAGAGGTCGACCCCGTTCTGATCCTTGAACGTCTTGACCAGATGGTCCATGACCCGCTGATCCCAGTCGTCACCGCCGAGATTGGTGTTCCCCGAGGTCGACTTGACCTCGAACACGCCCTCGCCGAGCTCCAGCAGCGATACGTCGAAGGTTCCGCCCCCGAGGTCGAAGACCAGGATCGTCTGCTCGGTCTCGCTCTTGTCGAGCCCGTAGGCGAGCGCCGCAGCGGTGGGCTCGTTGATGATCCTTAGCACCTCGAGGCCTGCGATCTGCCCGGCCTCCTTGGTGGCCTGGCGCTGAGCGTCGTCGAAGTACGCCGGCACCGTTACGACCGCCTCGGTCACCCTGTCGCCGAGGTAGGACTCTGCGTCGGTCTTCAGCTTCTGCAGGATACGGGCGGATATCTCCTGCGGCTTCCACCCCTTGCCGTCGATGTCGAGGGCCTCGTCCGAGCCCATCTGACGCTTGATCGACCGGACCGTCCTGTCTGGGTTGGTGATGGCCTGCCGCTTGGCGACTTCGCCCACCAGGATCTCGCCGCCCCTGGACCAGGCGACCACCGACGGTGTGGTGCGTGCGCCTTCTGCATTGGGTATGACGGTGGGCTCGCCCCCCTCGAGGGAGGCGGCCACAGAGTTGGTCGTGCCGAGATCGATTCCTATTGCCTTGGCCATTTCTGCTCCTCTACTGTCGTGTGTAGCTGCCTCTTACCCGGAACCTCGGTACTCAAGCGCCCCGGAAACCAAATCTGAGTGGTTCTTAGTATGCCAACTTGAGTGCCTCTTTGTCAACTTCGGCTCATGACTCGGCACCGGGCCGGTGAACGCTAATGGCCATATACTTCTCCCCCTCCAGCGTCCTCGATCTGGCGGCCCGCCCCCGGGTGACCCGCCATCGGAGGTAGCCCAGGTGTTCGAACGCCTCGCCGTAACCGGATTCATGCTGCTCGCCGCGGTGATCTGGATGCGCCGGGTCGCACGGTTGTACGGGCTCTTGAGCCTCGGCGCGCCGGATGATCGCAGGCCGAGCCACTGGGGGCGAAAGCTCAAGCAACAGGCCGTGGTCGTCCTCGGGCAGCGCAAATTGCTCCAGTGGACCGTCCCAGGCGTGATGCACGCTCTGATCTTCTGGGGCTTTCTGGTTCTGTTGACCACCATCGTCGAGGCCTTCGGAGCGATCTACCAGGACGGCTTCCATCTCCCGTTGATCGGGCGATGGGGGCCGTTGGGGCTCCTCCAGGACATCTTCATAGTTGCCGTGCTGGCGGGATTGGCGATGGCGGTTGCAATCCGCAAGCTCCAGCGCCCCGGGCGGTTCAAAGGATCGCACCTGCGCGAAGCCGACCTCATCCTCGGCGCCATCGCCGCGATCATGGCCACGGTGCTGCTGTCCCGGGCGGCCCAGATCGCGCTCGGGCTGTTCCCCTACGACACCCGGTGGACGCCGGTCTCAAGCGCTGTTGCTGCGCCGCTCGAGGGATCGTCACCTTCACTCCTGGGCGCCCTCGACACCCTGTTTCTGTGGGTGCACGCCCTCTTGATCCTGGGCTTTCTCGTATACCTCACCTACTCGAAGCATCTCCACATCGTCACGGCGGCCATCAATGTGCTCTTTACCTCAGAGCGGCCGAAGGGCGCGCTCAGGCCGATGCATCTGGACGTCGAGAACATGGCCGAAGACACCGTGCTGGGGGCGGGTGTTGTGACGGACCTGACATGGAAGCAACTGCTCGACCTCTACACCTGCACCGAATGCGGCCGGTGCCAATCACAATGCCCCGCCTGGGCAACGGGCAAGCCGTTGTCTCCCAAGCTGCTGATCATGGACCTGCGCGACGACCTTTTCGCCGCCGGTCCTGCGCTCCTTGCCGCAAAGAAGGAAGGACCAGAGGCATGGGCGGCGGCGGTGGCCGAGCTCCCCGCGCTCAATCCCGGCGTCGTCGAGGACGAGGTGGTGTGGGACTGCACAACCTGCGGCGCCTGTGTGCAGGCGTGTCCGGTGAACATCGAGCACATCGACACGATCGTCGACATGCGGCGAAACCTGGTCATGAGCGAGTCGCGTTTTCCCAAAGAGATGCAGAGTGCGTTGCAGAACCTCGAGACATCGGGCAATCCCTGGGGCCAACCCGCCGGCGCGCGCCTCGACTGGACCAAGGGAGGGAGCGAGCAGACGCCTCTGGAGATCCCCCACATCTCCGAAGCACCCGACGCGGAGGTGCTGCTGTGGGTCGGTTGTGCGGGAGCATTCGACGACCGCAACAAGAAGGTCACCTACGACTTTGCCCGGCTGTTGCAAGTCGCCGGTCTCAGCTTTGCGATTCTCGGTCCAGATGAGGTTTGCAACGGCGACCCGGCGCGCAGGGTGGGCGCGGAGTACATCTACCAGATGCTTGCCGAGCAGAACATCGAACAGCTGAACTCGCACGGGGTGAAGAAGATCGTCACCGCCTGCCCCCACTGCTTCAACACGATCGCCAATGAGTACCCTCAGTTCGGCGGCGTCTTCGAGGTGGTGCACCACACGGAGCTTCTGGCGCAGCTCATCAGGGAGGGGCGGCTGCAAGCGGAGCGCCCTATGGCCAAGAAGATTACCTATCACGATCCCTGTTACAACGCGCGCCACAACGACGTGTGGAAGGGCGCCCGCGAGGTCATCACCTCGATCCCGGAGGCGGACTACGGGGAGCTTCATCGCCATGGGCACTCGACCTTCTGCTGCGGTGCCGGTGGTTCGCGCATGTGGATGGAGGAGCGCATGGGTAAGCGGATGAACATCGAGCGAACCGATGAGGCCATCGCGTCCGCATCGGACACCGTTGCGGTCGGTTGTCCTTTCTGCAACATCATGCTCTCGGACGGAGTAACCGAACGACATGCGGACTCCAAAATAGCGGTGCGAGATGTCGCCCAGCTGCTGCTCGAGTCGGTCGAGGGTGGGGATCCTCCGGCTCAGTCGGGCGGGAAGTTCTCGAAGTAGCGCGACGGCGTTGGCCCTCGCTGCCCCTGGTATTTGGAGCGCGCTCCGGCAGAGCCGTAGGGATCGTCGGCTGCCGAGCTCAGCCTGAAGAAGCTGATCTGGCCAATCAGCATCCCCGGGTAGATCGTTATCGGCAGACTGGCGACGTCGGAAAGCTCGAGGGTGAGATGCCCTTCGAATCCCGGGTCGACGTAGCCCGCGGTCGAATGGATCAACAAGCCGAGGCGTCCCAGCGAGCTCTTACCCTCGAGGCGCGCGACCAGGTCGTCCGGGAGCCTGACGCACTCCTTGGTCGAGCCGAGCACGAACTCGTTGGGATGGAGAATGAAAGCTTCCCCATCGGGCACCTCGATCAACTCCGTAAGGTTCTCCATCGGCTTCTTGACGTCGATGTAGGGGTGGCGCGCGTTGTGAAAGGTGCGAAAGAGGCGGTCGACGTGGAGATCTACCGACGCGGGCTGGACATCGGAGGCGGCGAAGGGCTCGATGCCGACTCGCCCGGAGGCGATCGCTTCGCGTATGTCGCGATCCGAAAGAATCATGAGGCCCCCAGCAGCGGCGGAGTGGCCCGGAGTCTACCGGCTGGGTTGCTCAGTCGATGCGAACATGCATGTAGTTCTCGGTTATGCCGTAGACGACGAACGTCAGAGTCAGGGCAGCGCCGATCACGAGGACGACGATGTGGCCGTACCTGCGTTTGACCGTTATGGTGCCAGACCAGGCATCTTCCCCTCGCTCCAGCCGCACCTCGAACAACGCCGCGGCGCTCAGGAGCAGCGCCACCACGGGACTCAAGACCGTAACGGCCTCCACCAGGCCGATCGCAAAGAAGCCCTCCAGAGGATCGAAGAGGAAGCCTTGCCCGAAGCCGTACTTGAGCACCGCGGCGGCAAGAAAGACCAGTCCCGGCAGCAAGATGGTCTGAGGCAAAGCAGCAGATGTCCTGGTGAACGGGTTGTGCACGACGACTCCTTCCAAGGTCAGTTGCGAGTGCAGGTGGGCATCCAGTGCGCCGGCCACGAGATCGAGCACGATCCGGGGCGTCGGTCGCGTTTGTTCCAGCATCGCCTCGAGCTCCGCGCCGTAACGATTGCGCCAGCGCTGTGGGTAGAGACAAACGAGCCATCTCATGCGAGCCCCAAACGTTGCAGGCCCGTTGCGGCCACATCTTTCAGTTGGCCGAGCTGCGTTGCAAGCGCTTCGGCTCCGGCCGGGGTCAGTCGGTAGGGACGCTTGCGGTCGTCGGTTTCCAGGGGCTCGACCAGCCCCCGCTTCTCGAGGCGGGCAAGGGCGGCGTAGAGGGTCCCCGGCCCCAGTCGCACGTCCCACCGGCTCTCGATCTCCTCCATGATTGCGTAGCCGTGTTTGGGCCGGCCGGCAAGGCTGACGAGAATGAGAAGGGCAGGCTCGAGGAACCGGCCGAGCTGAGACAGTGTCGATGCCATAGAGATTCTCGCTCCTTTCGGCAGGCTATTACGTTCCACGTACTACGTATCACGATACATGACGAGGTGAAGGTCGTTAACCGATGGGGGGGCGTGGTATCTACAAGAAGAAGGTCAGGCGGGTGTAGCTCAATGGTAGAGCTCTAGCTTCCCAAGCTAGTGACGGGGGTTCGATTCCCCTCACCCGCTCTGCGAAAAGCGCAGTCAGGCGCACAAGCGCTTCAGGGCACGTTTCCCGGGCACTCGTGCTGCCGCACACTTTGTGTCGACTCTTTTTACATTTCGAGCAGAGGTTTTGAACCTCTCGCTGCCAAGAACGCGGAGGCGTCGAGTCTTAGCGAATTTCGCGCCTGGCTCTTCGGCGCATTTCGGGGCCCTGAGGAGGTTGAGCGGGCTCGGAGACTAAGACGCCTGCGGCTGGGCGATGTTGACCAGCCAAGGGATGCCGAACCGGTCCACGCACATGCCGAACTCGTCGCCCCACATCTGCTTCTCTAGGGGAACAGACACGGTGCCGCCGTCGGACAGTTTCTCCCAGTAGCCGCGTAACTCGCCAGCGTTGTCCCCGCTCAGGCTCACCGCGATGTTGTTCCCAGGGCTGTGTTCCATCCCAGGCGGGGTATCAGCGCCCATGAGGGTGCATCCGTTGTCGGTCTCGAGCATGCCATGCATGATCTCGTCGGCGTTCGGGGAGTCTTCTGGGCCGAACTCCCCGAAGGTGCTCAGGGTCAAGGTGCCTCCGAAGACGGTCTTGTAAAATTCCATAGCTTGCCGTGCGTTGCTGGCGAAGCTGATGTACGGGTTGAGACGAGAGGCCATCGGATGATGCTCCTTGCGTCGTGACAAAGATTAGTGCTTGAAGACTAGCGGACCCAACGGACCCAACGAGCCTCTTTTCGAGTCGGACTCCGTCCCCCAGTGCCCTGCTCTCTCGACTTCAATGACGTCGCCAACATGCGACACCCGGCCGTCTTTGAGGTGGTGGTATTCAGCGTACCCGGTCAGTTCACGCTCAGCTTGTCTGCGTGTCTTCAACCGCTCATGCTCGAAGCCCGTTTTGCATAATCCGACCGGCTCTTCGGGTTCGTAACGTTGTCCAGACGGCGGGGCGTCAGAATGGGGCGATTGTGGTCGAAAAGCCGACAGGAGATGGGACAGCGCGCACTGCCTCCCGCTGGGTGTGGGTAGCGCTCGGCTGCATAACCTTTGTGATCCTGGCGAGTGAAGCGCTGTCGGTCGAAGCCGGTTTGGGCGCGGACCCGACCGCGGTTTTGTTGCTGGCTTTCCCGATCGTCGGGGCCCTGATCACTTCCCGGCAACCGGATAGCGTGATCGGCTGGGTCATGCTTGCGGTTGGAATTGCGATGGCAGGCTTTTCCATGTTCGGGATCTACGCCGGGTATTCATTGATCATCAACCCCGGATCGCTGCCGCGCCCCGATCTTGCCCTCGCGCTGCTTGCGCCGGCATGGGTACCAATCATCGGACTGATTGGTACCTTCCTCATCTTGTTGTTCCCCGACGGCCGGCTCCCGTCACCTCGTTGGAGGCCGTGGGCGTGGTTCTGCACTGTAACGCTCATCATGTCGTTCATCGTGATGCTGATCGCACCAGGCTCCATCGGCGTGGAGGGTTTTCCGAGCGCGAGGAACCCTCTGGGGATCGAAGCGCTGCGACCGTTTGTCTCCCAGGTACTGCTGATCTTCATGTTGATTCCGATCAGTTTCGTCGGCTGTGCGGTGGGATTGATTCAGCGCTTTCGCCGCTCCCGCGGCCAGGATCGCCTCCAGCTGAAATGGCTGGCTGCCGGAGCAGGCGCAACCGCGACCCTGTACCTCCTTTCGATGGTGTTCTCATTAACCTTGGTCT
>JALZIO010000153.1 GCA_030860245.1 Actinomycetota bacterium
GGCTCTACCTGCTCACGGGCTGATGCTTCGTCTCCTAACCGGCGCAGGATGGCCGCGCTGAAGCGCTAGCGCCGGGGCGGCCCCACGATGGCGGTTGAATCGGCCCCCGCCCGCAGGCGGGCGGCCGCATCGCCGTTGTTCACCGCAAGGGACAGCTGCCCGTACGAGTCCTCGACCATGACGAACTGATCCGGAGCGACGTCGGAAAAGGTGGCGCCGTAACGGACCTGGAGGCGATGCCCTTCGGCGCGGACCTCGAGCCGCTCGACATCGGCGAGACCGACCTGCTGGAGGTGCTCCTCTTTCAGATTGAGCTGGAGATTGCCGAAGCGGTCGACCTGAAGGACGACTGCATGCAGGTGATCCTCGTGAGCCCACGCCTCGAGGACCTCCAGCTCGGCCAGATCCCCGAGATCGACCGCCGGGCCGAACTCCGAAGCGCCCACACCCATGGCGAGGTGGGCCGCAGCCGGGGCGAAGACATCGCGGCCCTGGAAGGTGCGCGACACAGGCGTCAAGAGCAGGTCCTCATTGCTTATCTCGTAGGCGCGGCTGACCCCGCCGCAGTCCCTCGCAGCCGGAAGCAGCAAACCGTTGTCGGGACCGACGAAGATCTGTTCGTCCCCGGTTTCGAGAATGAGGGCGCGCCGCCCCGAACCCACGCTGGGATCGACAACCGCCAGATGAACCGACTCGGGCAGATAGCGCAGCGACTGCTGGAGCACCACTGCGCCGTGCCGGATCTGCTGCCGCAGGATGTAGTGGTGCACATCGATGATGAGCACCTCGGGAGCGATCTTGAGGATCACCCCATGGCAAACCCCGACAAACTCATCCTCGAGCCCATAATCGGACAGGAAAGAAACAATGCGTCGTTGACTCATCCGGGCTACTTACCCTGTTGACGTCGCTGCCAGCGGGTCTTCTTGAGCATCTTGCGATGCTTCTTCTTCCGCATCTTCTTGCGGCGCTTCTTTACTAGAGACGGCATAAGCTCCTTTCTGGAAGGTAATCCCCACCCATGCGCACAGAACGAGGTGCCACTACTCGGTCCTGAAGAGCTGGCGCAGGTTCACCGGACCTCGTAAGCGCCCCCTGATATCGATCTTGATCGACCCCAGGCGCAAGCCCTTCACACCGGATGTGACCGGCGAGACCATACGCAGAATATCTGCGGACTCTCCGTACTCAAGCACGCCTATGCCCGGGCAGGATCCGCCGCCGTTGTCCAGTCCGACGACCAGACCGTCGAGCAGGGCGAGGTCGAACTCCGGCGGAAGCGCAGGCATGAAAACACTGGGCTTGATCTTCCATCGCGAGCTTCCTGAGGCGAAGTAGGCGGCGAACTGCTGCTCCCGGTATGTGGTGCGGTCGTCTGCCGGCCGGGGCATCACCTCGGGAGGCACCTCCAGCTCCATCACCTCGGCGGGGGTGAAGCGCCGGGCATGCCCCAACACCGGCTCGAGCTCACCACCCCGTCGGAATCCCACGACGACGTCGGGCTGCACGGCGTCCGCTTTGTAGAACTTCAACAGCTGGCCGCCGATCCCGGACACGTAGCCGGTGGAATCCACAACGATCAGTCGGCATCCGGAGGCCCGCGCCTGGCCCACCATCTTGGCCGTACCACCGACCAGCGGCAGCAGGTAGCCCGGTGGAGTGATCGAACCCACGAAGGCCAGGGCGTCGGCCGCCCTCACCGAAGCGCGCGTCACCTCAACGCCGTTGCGGCAGAGCTTAAGCCCGATGGTTGTCGGGGGGCCGACGGTCGACTGACCGATATCGGCGTCGACGAAGGCGGCCGGCAGCCCGGCTGATGCGGCGCGTCGAACCAGCTCGAGACCGAAGGTTGTCTTGCCGGTGTCGATCCCACCCACCAGAAAGACGACCCCCCCTCGCTCGAGAAGGCCATCGACAACCTCCGAATGCGCATCGTGCGGCACCTCGAGCGGAGCCGGCGCGATCGGGGCGGGGGTGGAAAGAGACGGCGCGCCCGGATCTACGGGGTCGCCTCGGTCAGCGCACATCGGCAAACGCCTCGGGCATCGAGCATCTCACCCCGGTAGGTGGCGGGTCAAAAAAAAGACCGTCCCGCTGGACGGTCACGACCGTGCCACCTCCGTGGCTTTCTCTTGTGATGTCTACCCGGCGTCGGTGTACCGCTGCCGCAGGTACCTGCGGATGTCATCCTCGCGGATCCGGTAACCACGTCCTACGCGCACCGCCGCCAGATGTCCGGCCTTGATCAGGCGGTACACGGTCATGTTCGAGACCCGCAGCTGGTGGGCGACCTCGGACACCGTCAGGAGTCTTCCCATCTCGAAGACATCGTGGGCGTCGAAGCCGGCTGACTCGCTCATGGACGAAGAAGTATAGCAGGCGCCCCTTATGGGGTTTGAGGCGGGGCGGCCGGCCCGCCTCATCGCCTCTCGAGAGCCTGGACGAACAACTCCCACGACGGCCCGTAGAGCCGGGGGAGCCGGTTGTCGTCCATGGGGATGACGGTCACATCCCGGTTCTCTGCGTGGGCCACAGCAAGGGCCGGGTCGTTGATGTCCATCACCGCGATGGCCGGGATGCCGCAGCTGATGGCGGCCCCCGCGAACCCGTGGTCACCGAAGACGAGATCGGGATAGGGCCCGACTTCGAGCATCGCCTCCATACAGTCGGAAGCGTGTGTGTGCACCAGCGACGCCCCGTCCGCATAGCAACCAACGCCGGCCGTATAGCGCACCTCGGCCCTGCCGGGGCCGAACGAGAACCTTCGATCCTCCGCAAGCCGCACCACGGTTCCGCCGGCGGCCCCGTATGCCTGCGCGATGTGGATATGGTGCTCGAGCAGGCCGGTGGGGTGCCCGGTCACGATGCACAGCCTTGCGCCCTGCGCTGCGAATTCGGCAAGCCTCTGGGCGGCTGCGATGATGGCGCTCACGGTCAGCTCCGGATCGATGGTGTCACTCCCCGCCGTGTCTTCGATGTCGGGCGAGCAACCGGTCACCTCGGCCAGAAAGCCGAGCACATCCGAAGGCGCGTAGTCCGTGGGCGGCGGCATGCCGAACAGCTTGTCGGGGTCACCCGCCACCAGAGCACGGATGTTGGTGATGGCATTGTGACGCGAATGAGACTTGTGGGGGCCGGTTATCCCGGCGGCCACCAACGCTTCTTTGGCCTCTTGTTCGACGGTCGAGAGCATCGTCGCATCCTAAGTGGGGAGAAGACTTTCTCCGGGGCCGCGTGGCTGCTCGAGGCTTTCGGGGCGTTGTGCGATGCCGACCGCCGCCTCAGGAGGTGCACGGTCCTGTCGACACCGGGTCGCTCAGCCGGGAAGCCGACCGGACCTCATCCGCTATCTCTGCGCCGGTGAGCGCGTAGCCGGTCCCTTCGTTGGATGTCGACGCGGCGAAAATGGTTCCGGCCACGGTCCCGTCCGGAAGCACGAAGGGGCCTCCGGAGTCCCCGCCGCGCACCGGCGACCGCAGCTCGTAGACCTGTCGCGTGACCGGCTTGCGGCCGTAGATGTCGAGCCCGGTGGCGTCGTAGACATCCTGAACCGCAGCCCTGTGGATGATGAGGCGGCCGTCCCTCTCCCCGGGAAAGCCCAGCGTCGCCCCAGGCGAGGAGCGCCCCAGAGTCCCGGTTGAAAGGCGCAGCGGGTCGCCCGCCAGATCAGGGGCACGCACCACCGCGACATCCGTGCCCGGGTCGAAAAGGACGACAACTCCCCGGTGTGCTCCGTCCGAGCTCTCGACCTGGACCGAGCCTCCCCCGGCAACCACATGGGCGTTGGTGATCACGATCCCCTCGTCCGAGATCCAGCCGCTGCCTTGCCTGAGCCCCCCGCAGCCGGGCGCAACGACCCGGACAACCGATCCCTTGGCTCGAAGCGCCGCCCGGCGCGCCAAGCGGTTGGAGGGCAGCTCCACCGGCGGCCCGATCCGGCGCGGAAGACCCGCGAACACCTGCGGAAAAGGAGAAGTGTCGAAGAGATGCCGCAGCTGGGCGACGACACGGGGCGGGTCCGGAAGCATCTCGCCGGTCAGGGCATAGACCCTCGAGCGTCGAACCGCCCCCGCCACGCCGGTCCACGGCGCCTGCACGAGCAGTGAGGCGATGAGCCAAAAGACGACCACGGTGACTCCGATGCCGGATGCGGCGCCCAGCAGGGAGTCCACCCCTCCGAGATGCACCTTCCGGGCCAGGAGCCCACCGCGACGGCCGATCGCGTAGCCAACTCCCTGCCCAACCGAGAGGGCCACGAAGATCGTTATCAGGGAGACAACGATCGCCTCCGGTCCACCTTCGGGGCTGACGGCCATCGCAATACGCGGCCCCAACACGATGCCCGTCACCAGTCCTACACAGCCGCCGCCGAATTCGAAGACCTGAGCAACAAGGCCCCGCTGCAGCCCTCTTATCGCCGCCAGCAGGGCAACGACGACGAATATCAGGTCGGCGACGGACAACGAAGCGCTAGTCGATCCCAAGGCCCGTCTGCAGGGCCCGGAAGGTCAGTCCGAAGTTGACGAGTGCGGCAAACCCAAAGACGACCCACGGGATGCCTTCGAGCCTCTGCGCGAAGCGGTGAGCGGCCACGAGAACTGCGGCGGGAAAGAGGCCCCCGTAGACGTAATGGAGCCAGCTGGGCCCGTTCGACGCTGGTCTCAGCCCCATGGCGAACAGGATGCCGCCGATGAGGACCTGGGCGCCGATGATCACCTGGAGCGCGGCGAGCAGGTTCCAGA
>JALZIO010000158.1 GCA_030860245.1 Actinomycetota bacterium
GGCACTGCCTATGTGCTGCTGCACCATTACATGGGCGAGATCGACGGCGCCTTCCGCTCGTGGGGCATCCCGCGCGGCGGCACCGGGGCCATCAGCGAGGCGATCGCGTCGGCGGCCCGCGCTGCGGGGGCCGAGATAAGGGCATCCGCTCCGGTGGCGCAGATCCGGGTTCAACGTGACAGAACGACCGGCGTCGTCCTCGAGTCCGGAGAGGAGATCGCCGCGCAGGTCGTCCTCTCGAGCGTCGATGTCAAGCGCACGTTCCTCGACATGGTCAAGCCCGGGACACTCGACTCGGATTTCGTCGACGAGATAAAGCGGTACAAATTCCGGGGCTCCTCCGGCAAGGTGAACCTGGCGCTCGACGGGCTTCCCGACTTCACCTGCCTGCCCGGCGTGGGCGACCACCTGCGCGGCGCCATCAGCTTCTCGCCGAGCGTCGACTACATGGAGCAGGCCTACGACGACGCCAAGTATGGACGCTTCAGCCGCCGCCCCTACGTCGACACCATCATCCCGACGCTGGTGGATCCGTCCATGGCGCCGCCGGGCAAGCACATCATGAGCTGTTTCGTGCAGTACGCGCCCTATACCCTCGCCGACGGCGATTGGGACTCGCAGAGGGAAGCGTTCGGTGACGCCGTCATCGACACCATCGCCGAGAGGGCACCCAACATCAAAGACATCATCCTTCACCGCCAGGTGCTCACTCCTTTGGACATCGAGCGCGACTTCGGCCTGACCGAGGGCAACATCTTTCAGGGCGAGCTGAGCCTCGAACAGCTCTTCTTCAACCGGCCGGCACCGGGCTGGGCTCGCTACCGCACCCCGTTGAAGGATCTGTGGATGTGCGGCTCGGCCACCCACCCGGGCGGCGGGATCATGGGCGCGCCGGGGCGCATTGCGGCCCTCGAAGTGCTCCGCGCCCACAAGAAGCCGGCGTGACTCACTACGACGCCGTGGTCATCGGCGCGGGCCACAACGGGCTGGTGACCGCGGGTCTCCTTGCGAAAGCGGGCCTCAGCACGCTCGTGGTCGAGCGCGCCGAGCGAATCGGTGGCGCTCTCGGGACCACGGACGAGCTGGTCCCGGGCGTGCGCGTGCCGACGCTTGCTCACTCGGTCGGCCGCCTGGCCCCCTCGGTGGCGACGAGCTTGGGGCTCTACGACCACGGTCTTCGCTTGATCCAGCCGGAGGTACGCGTATGGGCGCCTCAGCCCGATGGGCGCGCCGTGACCCTCTGGGGTGACACCGGGCGCACCGCAGGCCAATTGCGTCTCTGGTCGGGCCACGACGCAGACGCCTACCCCGCCTTCGATGCCCGGGTGCGCGCCCTGGCCGGTGTGCTCGGGCGGCTGTATGAGCTGACTCCGCCGAGTGCGGGGGCCTTGTCCGCCGAAGGCGCACTCGGCGCCATGCGCCTGGTCCAAGCGTTCCGGGGACTGGACAAGGGGGACGCTCAGACCCTTCTCCGCGTGCTCCCGATGGCCGCGGCGGATTTCGTCGGCGAGTACTTCGACACCGATGCCCTGCGCGCCGTGCTGGCGTTCAGAGGTGTGCTCTACGCGTCGATGGGGCCGTGCTCGGCCGGAACGACCGCCGTGCTCCTCGGGGATTCCGCGGGAAACGGGGGCGGCGCGCCGGGACCCGCGGTCTTCGTGGAGGGAGGGCCGTCGGCCCTCGCTGCAGCCTTGGCGTCGGCGGCGCGCTCCTTCGGGGCTCAGGTCAGAACGGGGGCCGAGGTGGCCGTCATCATGGCCGACTCCGAGGGCAAAGCCTCCGGTGTGGCGCTGACCTCCGGAGAGGAGATAGAGGCAGAAGTCGTCGTCTCCGGCGCCGACCCCAAGCGCACCCTGCGACTTGTCGACCCGGTCGAGCTTGGGCCAACCCTGCGCTGGAGAGGCGAGAACATCCGCACCCCCGGGGTGACCGCGAAGGTCAACCTCGTCCTGGGAGACATGCCGCGCTTCCCGGGCCTGGGGCCGGACGGCGACCGGCGGCGCCTGCAGGGCCGGATCGTCCTTGCCCCCTCGATCGATTGGATCGAGGGTGCCTTCGACGCCACCAAATACGGCCGGATCCCCGAGTCACCGCCGATGGAGGCGACGTTCCCGACGCTTGTGGATCCCAAGCTGGCCTCGGAAGGGCGTCACGTCATGAGCATCGTCGTGCAATACGCTCCCCACAACCTCGCCGGCGGCTGGGAATCCGGGCGGGACGATCTGGGCGACAGGGTGCTCCAGACCCTCGACGGTTTCGCGCCGGGTATAGCCGATCTGGTCCTCGAGCGGCAGGTGATCACGCCCCTCGACCTCGAACGCGACTACGGTCTCACGGGGGGTCACGCGTTGCACGCAGAGCCCTCGCTTGACCAGTTCTTCGCCTGGAGGCCGCTATGGGGCCACGCAGACTACCGGATGGGCATCCCCGGCCTCTACCTCTGTGGATCGGGGGCGCATCCCGGCGGGGGCATCACGGGCCGGCCGGGCGCCAACGCGGCGCGCGAGGTCCTTGCCGACCACAGCAGGAGGCAGCGCCGGCTCGAGTGAAGATCTTCAGCGCCGCTCAACGGACTGACCTCGCGAGGTGAGGGTCGCCGGTGGGGTTCAGGCGCCCGGCAGGCTCGTTGGTTGGAGCTCGGGAAGCTGCGGAGCGGCTTCTCCAGGGGGCGGACTGGCGGCCTCTTCTCTGGGAGTCTGCCAGCGCTGTGGTCCCCGTGCACGCCTGGTGAACCCGAATGGCGTCGTCACGGTGGTCACGACCGCCATCAACAGCCAGTAGAGAAGGGGATAGTAGACGGCGACGGCGAAGTACCGGACAATGGTGTTGTCGTAGCGCCGATCCAAGAGCATGCCGACCGCGAGTTGCATCAGGCTGAGCGTCGCTATCGTCATGCCCCACCAGTTGGGGAATGGTGACGCACCGACCGGCGGGACACCTGCTGCATACGACCCGATCCATATGATCGTGAAGCCCACGAGCACGTAGGCCCACAGAATCGACAGCACTGACTCCCCCAGAATGGGCCACATCCGGCGATGCTTCCATCTGACGACCTCGCTTGCGTGGCGTCGAAGAACCTGAGCGAGCCCCAGCGCCCACCGACGTCGTTGCTTCCACAGAACGGGCAGCGTGCGCGGCACGTGCATCCAGACAAGGGCGCCGGGCTCGTAACGAATGTCATAGTGTTTCTTCTGAAGCTTCCAGGTCATGTCGATGTCCTCGGTCGCCATATCGGGGCTGAACAACCCTGCATCCACGAGCGCGGACTTCCTGAAGGCGGTGACGACGCCCGACACCGTGAGAATGCGGCCCCACACCCTCTGGGCCCTTCTCTGCAAACTGACGATGGAGGTGAACTCCATCAGCTGGAGCTTCGAAAGGAACGTGTCCCGATCGACAACACGTGGGTTTCCGGTTACGGCCGCGACGCGGGCCGAGGAGAAGTGTGGGATCAAGTGCCGCAGCATGTCCGGAGAGGGGGACGCGTCGGCGTCCATGATCACCACTATCTCGCCCCTCAGGCATGGAATGGCATCGTTCATGGCCATCGCTTTGCCTTCGTTCCTCCTCTTGCTGATGAGCCGCACCTGGCCCGCGTCGACGAATGGGAGTACCTCCGCCACGGTCGAGTCGTGCGAGCCATCGTCTACGACGACGATCTCGAGGAGCGGATACTCCAGAGCCAGACAACTCCGAAGGGTTGACGCGACATTGGGCGCTTCGCAGTAGCACGGGATCAACATCGAGACGAACGGCAGGTCCTTTGTGTCCGCTGCATCCGCTGCATCTGGAAGTGTGGCTGGGTGCCCTCGCTCTCTTCGGAGCCAATAGGCTATCGCCGTAGAGGTCCACATGAGGCTCGAGACGATTGGATAGGAGGCGAAGAACACGAGCAGCACGTGATAGACGATGGACGCCTCGATGGTTTGCCAGAAGATCGGGGCCATCAGAGGGCCGGCTCGGTCTGGCCCGGGTCGGCGACAACGGCAAGGCTTCCACCCGCCCGATTCGCAAAGAATCGCTTGTCGTCGCCCTGCACTACGACGGCGATGCGGTTGGTTGTCCGGAGCTCGTCCCAATCGCCGACAAGCCTGCGGCCGAGAAAATCACGCTCTGAATTGAACGCAAGGTTTCTTACGCCCTTTCTGGGTCCCTTGCGTGCGAAAAGACGGACATTGTGGGTGATCCAGGAGGCTACGATTGCCACGTTGATCGCCAAACTGACGACGATGAAGACCAACGTGGTGACGGCGGCCTGGGCGGTCACGGTGCCGAGTACGAAACTCCAGCCCCAGAAAAAGGCCAACCATCCCAGCACCATGAAGGCGACCTGAGGACGTGAGGTAATTTTTGGCTGCATGGTTAGCTATCGGCCGTTCGCCCCTTAAGGCTTGAATGTGACCGCGGCGGAGACCACCTGGTACGGCTGAGCTTCCGGGTTTGCTAGCGCAGCAGCTCCGTGTCGGGGCGTTCGATCAGCTCCACCAGGCGCTCGAGGAAACGCGCCCCCTGGACGCCGTCCACCGCCCGGTGGTCGGCCGCGAGCCCGAGTGTGACGGTTCGCCCTGCGTCACCACGCATGCGTCCCACACTGAGGATCGCGACCTGTGGGGGGTCGATCACCGGCTGGAAGATGTCGATGCCGAACGCGCCGAGGTTCGTGACCGTGAAGGTGGCGCCGGCCATCTCTTGGGGGCGCAGCCGGTTCAGCCGCGCCGCTTGCGAGAGCTCGGCCACTCGCTTTGCGGTGGTTCTGAGATCGGCATTGTGCGCCTCTCGCAGAACGGGGACGATGAGACCGGCGTCGGTAGCCATGGCCACGCCGATGTTGACGTCGGCGAACCTTTCGATCGAGTTGTCGATCCAGTGGGCGTTGAGCTCCCCGTGTCCCTGGAGGGCGACGGCTG
>JALZIO010000166.1 GCA_030860245.1 Actinomycetota bacterium
ATCCCGCCCAAGAAGCTCGAGCAGGTCATCTATTTCGCGGCATCGATCGTGACGTCGGTCGACGAGGCCAAGCGGCACCGCGAGCTCCCCAGGCTAGAAGAAGACATCAATCACGAGATCGCTCGCATCGAGAGCGATAGGGATCGCAGAAAAGAAGAGATTCTCAAAGAGACCGAAGCCCGCCTCGAGGAGATGGAGGGTCGGAAGGCGCGCTCCTCCGAGAAGACGACCGCCCGAAACCAATCCGAGCGGCAGCGAAAGGAAGTAGAGGCGCGCGCCTCACGCGATATCGATCTTGTCAGGGATACGTTCGAGCTGTTCAGGGACCTCAAGCGGCAAGAGATCGTGGATGACGAGGTCATCTGGCGCGAGATGAAGGACCGCTACGGCGACTACTTCAAGGGCGGCATGGGCGCCGAGGCGATCAAGGACCTGCTGAGCTCCCTCGACCTCGTGGCCGAAGAGGAGTTCCTGCGCGAGCAGATCAAGTCTCAGAAGGGCCAGAAGCGTCAGCGTGCGATCAAGCGCCTCAAGGTCGTGGCTCCTTTCAGCGATCCGGCGAAGAAGAACACTCCGCTGGGCATGGTGCTGGACTGTGTGCCGGTCATCCCGCCGGATCTCCGCCCGATGGTGCAGCTCGACGGCGGCCGTTTCGCGACCAGTGACCTGAACGATCTCTACCGGCGTGTGATCAACCGGAACAACAGGCTGAAGAGGCTGCTGGATCTCGGCGCGCCGGAGATCATCGTCAACAACGAGAAGCGCATGCTGCAGGAAGCGGTTGACGCTCTCTTCGACAACGGCCGGCGCGGGCGGCCGGTCACAGGTCCCGGCAACCGTCCGCTCAAATCTTTGTCGGACATGCTGAAGGGCAAGCAGGGCCGCTTCCGTCAAAACCTGCTCGGGAAGCGTGTCGACTACTCGGGCCGCTCGGTGATTGTGTCGGGCCCGAAGCTCAAGCTCCACCAGTGTGGTCTGCCGAAGCAAATGGCCCTCGAGCTGTTCAAGCCCTTCGTGATGAAGCGGCTGGTGGACCTGGGACATGCACAGAACATCAAGAGCGCAAAGCGCATGGTCGAGCGCAGCCGTCCGCACGTGTGGGATGTGCTCGAGGAGATCATCCACGAGCACCCTGTGTTGCTGAACCGGGCGCCCACGCTTCACCGACTCGGCATACAGGCCTTTGAGCCTGTGCTCGTCGAGGGCAAGGCCATCCAGATCCACCCGTTGGTCTGTGTCGCCTTCAATGCCGACTTCGACGGGGACCAGATGGCCGTTCACGTGCCGCTCTCGTCCGAAGCTCAGGCCGAGGCGCGTATCCTGATGCTGTCGGCGCACAACGTGCTCTCGCCGGCGCACGGCGATCCGATCGTGGCGCCGTCCCAGGACATCATCCTGGGCACGTATTACCTAACGGTTGTGACTGAGGACGCCAAAGGCGAAGGCCGTGCCTTCTCGTCGGCCACCGAGCTTCTGCAAGCGCTCGATGCGCGCTCCGTCGACATTCATGCATTGATCAAGGTGCGCGGCCTCAAGCGGTTCGAGGACGAGTCCGAAGAGGACTTCGCGTCAAGTCCCGGCCGTCTCGTGGAGACGACCGCCGGACGGGTGATTGTCAATGAGGCGTTTCCGAAGGACTTCCCTTACCAGAACCGGGTGCTCAAGAAGCGTGAGCTTGCAGCACTCATCGACAAGTGTGCCCGTACCTACGACAAGAAGGACCTCGCTCAGGTTCTCGACGCCGTGAAGAGCGTTGGTTTCACCTATGCCACCAAGGCGGGCGTGACGATCGGGCTCGAGGACGTCACGACTCCTGCTTCCAAGCCGAAGATCCTCGCCGACCACGACAAGCTTGCAGAGAAGGTCGAGGCGCAGTACCGGCGTGGAATCATGACCGAAGATGAGCGGCGACAGGCACTGATCAAGATCTGGACCGACGCCACCGACAGGGTAAAAGAGGCAATGGAGGAAGGCTTCGGTGAGCTCAACCCCATCTACATGATGGCGAACTCCGGAGCGCGTGGAAACATCATGCAGATCCGGCAGATCGCCGGCATGCGCGGTCTGGTGGCGAACCCCCGGGGCGAGATCATCCCGCGTCCGATCAGGTCGAACTTCCGTGAGGGCCTCACGGTCCTCGAGTATTTCATCTCGACGCACGGCGCCCGCAAGGGACTCGCCGACACGGCCCTCAGGACCGCCGACTCCGGTTATCTCACGCGGCGGCTGGTCGACGTTGCTCAGGAAGTGATCATCCGCACCGAAGAGTGCGGGACCGACCGTGGATTGCGGCTCGACATCGCCTCCGAACGGGCATTTCTCAAGCAGAAGCTGACGGGCCGGGTGCTGCTCGAAGACGCAATGGCCAAGTCTGAGGTCGTCGCCCCTGCGGGCCAGGAGGTCTCTGCAGAGCTGTCAAAGCGCATCGACGAAGAGGGCGTCGAGGAAGTTGTCGTGCGCTCGGTGCTGACCTGTGACGCACGCGTCGGCGTGTGCCAGAAGTGCTACGGCACGTCGCTCGCCACGGGCAAGCTCGTCGAGCTCGGAGAGGCGGTCGGCATCGTCGCCGCTCAGTCGATTGGCGAGCCCGGCACGCAGCTCACCATGCGGACCTTCCACACCGGAGGAGTGGCCGGAGAGGACATCACACACGGCCTGCCGCGGGTGGTCGAACTCTTCGAGGCACGGACGCCGAAGGGCAAGGCCGAGATTGCAAGTGTCTCGGGTCGCATCCAGCTGCAGGAGGACGAGCGCACCCGCACGATCGAGCTCATCCCAGACGACGGTAGTGACTCCCTCCCCTACAAGGTGTCACGTCATGCACGGTTGACTGTGCGCGACGGTGCCAGCGTCGCCGCCGGTGACTCCCTCACCGAGGGATCGAGGGACCCCGACGAGGTGCTCGAGATCATGGGAACCAGGGATGTGCAGATGTATCTGGTCGACGAGGTGCAGTCCGTCTACCGCTCCCAGGGGGTTCCAATTCACGACAAGCATCTCGAGCTGATCGTTCGCCAGATGCTCCGCAAGGTGCAACTGAACGAGCCGGGTGACACCGAATTCCTCCCCGGAGAGCTCGTCGATGCGAAGTTGTTCTCTGACGCCAACGAGGCGGTCGTGGCAAACGGCGGAGAAGCCGCAAGCGCCAGACCCATCCTTATGGGGATCACCAAGGCGTCTCTGGCGACCGAGTCGTGGTTGTCGGCCGCCTCCTTCCAGGAGACGACCAGGGTACTCACCGAGGCCGCCATCAAGGGCAAGTCCGACCCGCTGCTCGGGCTCAAGGAGAACGTCATCATCGGGAAGCTCATCCCGGCCGGAACGGGGATGACTCGTTACCGCTCGACTCGAGTGGTCACAACCGGCGAGGGCGCTATGTCCGACGAGGAGGCGAGGGCGATGTTCGGCCTGCCTCCGCGCATCGAGGAGGACGAGGCGGTGGAGGCGGCACGCGAGCTGCTCGGCGGCGTCGGTCTCACCTCCGTCCCGTCTCCGGACGGCGACGGCGACGGCGACGGCGACGGCCAGCCGGCCCAGGAAGAGGTCTCGAGCGCGGTCGAGTAAGAGAGGAACTTTGCCCCCCGGGTCGCGGTTGGCCCGGGGGAGCCCTCCGATGGCCGATGGGTTCGCCTTGGCGGGGTTCTGCCCCTGTTTGACCAGGTGAGGGCCCGTGTTCTATCATCTAGAGCTCGCGCCCCTAGGGGCGTCGGTGCGTCGCGAGAGTGACGCCTGTCTACTACGCAGGTCCCGAGTTCGGTGAGCTTCGGCAGGCCCGGTTGCCCCGGGAACCGCTGGGGTGTGGGTTCATCGCCAAACGCCAAGCGGCCGCCCTCTGCGGGCGTCCGCCAACGTGCGATGCCGGCTCGCTTATGTGGAAAAAACGGTCCCTCGTCTTGTGC
Organism: Actinomycetota bacterium; assembly: GCA_030860245.1. Lineage (GTDB taxonomy): Bacteria > Actinomycetota > CADDZG01 > CADDZG01 > WHSQ01 > JACDDL01. The sequence goes on from JALZIO010000166.1 coordinate 3,900, forward strand.
TGCGTACAGGCACGGGGCGGGTCATGGCCCATAGAGGTGATCCGGCAGCGAAGCGACCGGACCAGAACGAA
>JALZIO010000164.1 GCA_030860245.1 Actinomycetota bacterium
GAAGCTGGATCGAATACTTACGGATCTGCTCGATCTGGACCGCCTTGCTCGAGGGACACTCGAACCACAGCGAGTGGAGGCGAACGTAACCAAGCTTGCTCGCGAAGTAGCTGGCAACCTCGAAGGCCCCGTCGGTGCGGTTCAGGTGGAGGGGGAGGATGTAATTGGCCACATTGATGCCCCCAAAGTGGAGCGCATCATTGAGAACCTCCTCGTGAATGCGGTCAGGCATACCCCCGAGGGCACTCCGGTGAGAGCCCGCGTCACAGGCGGTGGCAACGGCATTCTCATCACGGTGGAGGACGAGGGACAGGGAGTGCCCGATGACCTAAAAGAGTTGATCTTCGAGTCCTTTCAAAGGGGGGAGGTGTCGGACCATTCACCCGGGTCCGGTATTGGGCTTTCCCTTGTATCCAGGTTCGCAGAGCTTCACGGAGGAAAGGCCTGGGTCGAAGACCGCGAAGGCGGTGGCGCAGCCTTCAAAGTTCTGCTTCCCACGTAGTTGTTCAGTGGGGGCCGCGAATGGCCTCAGAGTGGGAAATGTGCCGGTTGACCTGCATGTTTACCGGTGGTACTTTTAGCGGTCGTGCGTGTGGCCGTTTTCTGGCTTCACGCGTCTTAGAGCGCACCCCATGCCCTGGCGGACCGGCTTTGTCTTGCGGTCCACATCGCTGGTGGCGGAGTTGCCCGAAAGACCTATCCCGGGTCGGCTTTGCCTGCCCGGCTGGTTGCACCGAGTAAGAACCGAGTAAGAGAGGGACTTGAGAAGAAATGCCGACAATTCAGCAGCTCGTCCGTTACGGGCGGGAGGTTCCTAAGACAAAGACCAAGACGCCGGCCCTGAAGGGGTCGCCGCAACGTCGCGGGGTTTGCACTCAGGTCAAGACCACAACGCCGAAGAAGCCGAACTCCGCCCTGAGAAAGATCGCGAGGGTCCGGCTCTCGTCGGGCGTTGAAGTAACGGCGTACATTCCGGGCATCGGCCACAACCTCCAGGAGCACTCGATAGTTCTCGTTCGTGGAGGAAGAGTCAAAGACCTTCCGGGTGTCCGTTACAAGGTCGTCCGCGGAACCCTCGACACCGCCGGAGTACGTGACCGTAAGAAGGCCCGCAGCCGGTATGGCGCCAAGAAGGAAAAGGGCTAGAAGATGCCACGCAAAGGTCCAGCTACCAAGAGGGAAGCTCCCCCCGACCCGGTTTATCAGAACCCGCTCGTGACCCAGCTGATCAACAGGATCATGCTGAGGGGCAAGAGGTCGCTGGCCGAAAAGATCGTTTACGGCGCGCTGAAGATCATCTCGGAGAAGACGGGTGGAGATCCCACGCAGGTTTTGCGTAAAGCGATCGAAAACGTCCGTCCGCATGTCGAGGTGCGTTCCAGGCGAGTCGGTGGCGCCACTTATCAGGTGCCGCACGAGGTTCCTCCTCGCCGTTCGATGACTCTCGGGATTCGCTGGGTCGTCCGCTTTTCACGAGCTCGCAAGGAACGGACGATGGAAGAGCGGCTTGCGGGAGAGCTGATGGATGCAGCAAATGAGGCGGGAGCCTCGTTCAAGCAGCGCGAGGACACGCATCGTACGGCCGAAGGAAACAAGGCCTACATGCACTTCAGATGGTGAGGAGCTAGCGGAATTGAGGAGATCGGACCGGGAGGTGCCGCGGCGTAGATAACGCCCTGCGGAACTTGCTCGGGCCGGGGGATTCCCCGGCCAATTTTTTTGAGGGAGCAGTGAAGTGTCGACAGTGACAAGCGAAGAAAAAGCTCAGGCATTCGAGGCCAGAAAGAAGGCCTCGGTTCTTCGCGAGTTTCCGCTTTCACGCACCCGCAACATCGGGATCATGGCCCACATCGACGCCGGTAAGACGACAACGACCGAGCGCATCCTTTATTACACGGGCCGTACCTACAAGATCGGCGAGGTTCATGAAGGCGCAGCAGTCATGGATTGGATGCCGCAGGGGCAGGAGCGCGGCATCACGATCACCTCGGCGGCGACCACGTGTAATTGGAAAGACCATTGGATCAACATCATCGACACTCCCGGACACGTCGATTTCACAGTTGAGGTCGAGAGGTCTCTGCGAATTCTCGACGGGGCCGTGGCCGTGTTCGATGCTGTCGCTGGGGTAGAGCCCCAAACGGAAACCGTTTGGCGGCAGGCCGACCGCTACTCCGTACCCCGCATCTGCTTCGTTAACAAAATGGACCGTACCGGCGCGGACTTCTTCATGACCGTAGACATGATCCGCGACCGGCTGGGTGCGCACCCCCTGGTAATTCAGATCCCGTGGGGCAAAGAGGCCGACTTTCATGGCGTTATCGATCTTCTCGAGATGAAGGGTCGTTACTGGACGACCGAAAAAGGCGAGGAGTGGGAGGACCGTGAGGTTCCGGCCGACATGAAGGAAGAGGCCGAGCACTGGCGTCACGAGCTGTACGAAGCACTTGCCGAGTTCGACGACGAGGTTATGGACGCATACGTCCACGGGGGAGATCCATCTGCGGAGCATCTGCGGATTGCTCTTCGCAAGGCGACTCTGACCGGAGAGGCTCAGCCCGTCCTTTGCGGGTCCGCATTCAAGAACAAGGGTGTTCAGCCTCTTCTCGATGCAGTCGTCCAGTTCCTGCCTTCTCCAAACGAACTGGTCCCAGTTACGGGCGAGAACCCAAAGAACGGCGAAACCGTTGAGCGCAAGCCCGACGACGACGAGCCCTTCACTGCACTCGCTTTCAAGATCATGTCCGATCCCCACGTAGGCCGAATTACCTACATCCGCGTCTATTCGGGAACCTTGAAAAGCGGCGGCGCCCTTTACAACGCAACAAGGGAACGTAAGGAACGCGCCGGCAGGCTCCTTCGAATGCACGCGAACGACCGCGAGGATCGTGACGTAGTTCAAACCGGTGACATTGTGGCCGTCGTTGGGTTGAAGCAGACCATCACTGGCGACACGCTTTGCGATCCGGACCACCCAATCCGCCTCGAGTCGCCCACATTCGCGCAGCCCGTCATCTCCCTGGCCATCGAACCGAAGACAAAATCCGACCAGGACAAGCTTTCAGGCGCGCTTCAGAGGCTTTCGGAGGAAGACCCCACCTTCCACATCATGAGCGACGAGGAAACGGGGCAGACGATCATCTCCGGAATGGGCGAGCTTCATCTAGAAGTCCTCGTCGACCGCATGCAGCGCGAGTTCAACGTCGACGCCAACGTCGGCAAGCCTCAAGTCGCTTACAGGGAGACCATTCGGCAGCCGGTTGTTAAACATGTGACCAAGTACATCAAGCAGACCGGTGGAAAGGGCCAGTACGGCCATGTGGTCATC
>JALZIO010000174.1 GCA_030860245.1 Actinomycetota bacterium
CGTCATCCCCGGACAAGACTCTGACGATGTTGCCATCCTTTAGAGAGAACACGATGATCGGCAAGTCGTTGTCCATGCACAGAGATATCGCGGTTGAGTCCATCACCTTGAGACCGCGCTGGAGGACTTCGATGTAGGACAGCGACCTGAACATCTTGGCGCCGGGATTGACATGGGGATCGGAGTCGTAGACACCGTCGACCTGTGTGCCCTTGAGAATCGCATCCGCGCCGATCTCCAACGCCCGGAGCGCAGCAGACGTGTCGGTGGAGAAATACGGATTGCCCGTACCTCCGACAAAGATAACGACGCGCCCCTTTTCGAGGTGCCGCATGGCGCGCCGCCGGATGTACGGCTCGGCCACCTCTTGCATCGAGATAGCACTCTGGACGCGCGTCTGCACACCTTCCTTCTCGAGGGCGTCTTGAAGCGCAAGCCCATTGATGACCGTGGCGAGCATTCCCATGTAATCGGCCGTAGTGCGGTCGGTTCCCTGGGCGGAGGCGGACAGCCCCCGCACGATGTTTCCACCGCCTATGACAACGGCCAACTCGGTCCCGAGGTTCTTGGCGTCCACCACCTGTCTCGCAATGGACACCACCGTCCGGGGATTGATTCCGGCACCAAGCTCCGGATCGGCGAATGCCTCCCCCGAAAGCTTGAGCAGAAGCCTTTTGAATTTTGGAGCAGCATCGATCCCACTCACAAGGCTCTACGCCCCTCTTTCTTCACCGACCCGTACACGGCAAAAGCGTCCAATGGAAACGTTCTCCCCCATGCTGGAGCGCGCCTCGTCGATGAGCACGGCGATCGTCTTGCTCTTGTCCTGAATCCACTCTTGATCTTGAAGCACGTTGGTCTTGTAAAAGGCTTCGAGCTTGCCCTTTACGATCTTATCGACAACCTGCTCCGGCTTTCCCGAATCCTTTGCCTGCTTCGCGTAAATCGCAGACTCCTCGATGATGACATCCTGTGGTACTTCGTCTCTCGTCGTCCAGGACGGATCGGCAAAAGAGATGTGCATCGCCAGACTCTTCGCCAAGCGTTCGAACTCCTCGGTCTTGGCCACGAAGTCCGTCTCGCAGTTGAGCTCGATCAGCACCCCGAGCTTGGGCGGATAGTTGGGGTCCGGTTTGTGCATGTACGAGTACACGATGCCTTCGCTTGCCTGTCGCCCGGTCCGTTTTGCAGCGTCGGCAAGGCCCTTTTCGCGCAGAATCCGCTTCGCTGCATCGATATCCCCATCGGTCTCTGTAAGCGCCTTCTTGCAGTCCATCATCCCGGCGCCTGTCGCGTCCCGGAGTGCTTTCACGTCTCTTGCGGTGAAGCTGGCCATGTCGGTCGTTCTACCTTTCTCGCGTGTTCGTAAGAGGGCCTGTCGTCTTTGTTCTTATGTCAAGCCCTCTGTGCCGCTTCTGTCGGGGCGGCCTCGTCGGAGATGCGAGCCGCCTCGTTCTGACTTTGGGGCGCTTCAGGCGCCTCGGTCTGGGTTGTGGAGCTTGGGGGGTCTGCCTTCTCGGGGGAATCTGGCTCCGACTCAGCAGGCTCGCTGCGAGCAGCTTCCTCTTCCGCTTCGAGTTGAAGCTCCCACTCGGCTTTGGGCTCTGAAGCGGCGCCGGGAAGCACTTCGGCCGCCGGTGGGGTGGCCGCGGCCCCTGCGTCCTCACCCGCCGCCGCCGGGCGCATCGATCTGCCTTCGATCGCAGCGTCGGCAATGATACGGGTTAACAGGGCCCCAGACCTGATGGCGTCGTCGTTGCCCGGGATCGCATAGTCGACATCGTCGGGATCACAGTTCGTATCCAGCACGGCCACGATGGGGATGCCGAGCTTCTTCGCCTCCCGGACTGCGATCTCCTCTTTCTTCGTGTCCAGCACATAGACAGCATCCGGCGGTTTATCGAGATCGCGCAACCCGCCGAGATTGCGGCTCAGCTTCTCGTATTCGCGCCGAAGCCGGAGTGCTTCTTTCTTGCTCATAGCGTCAAGCGAGCCGGTCGACACCAGGTCCTCGAGCTCACGCATGCGCTTTATGCGCTCGTGGATGGTGCGGAAATTGGTGAGCATGCCGCCCAACCAACGGAAGTTGACGTAGGGCATACCCGCTCTCTTCGCCTGGTCCTCGACCGCATCCTGGACCTGTCTCTTCGTCGCCACGAAGAGAACGGTCCCCCCACCCGCAACGAGATCTCGGATGAACTTATACGAGCGTTCGATGCCTCCCATGGTCTGCTGAAGGTCGAGAATGTAGATGCCATTGCGCTCGGTGAATATGAAGCGCTTCATCTTGGGGTTCCAACGACGCTTCTGATGGCCGAAATGAACCCCGGCCTCCAGAAGCTGCCTCATCGTGACGACGGGCATAGAAACATTCCTCCTTCGGTTTTGCCCGGCCTGAGCCGGATCCCTCCGCCCACCGACTCGGGCGAACCCGAGACCGAAAACCCCAGACGCGCCAGTTAGGCCCGGGGTAGGTGAACGTGTGTATTTTTGTGATCCTCTGACAGCGCCATCAGGCTAACATGCGCCGATTGGGCAGACGGTGAAACAGCCTGAGCCCGCGAGATCCGAGCGCCGCCCCTATCCGGCGTGGCTGGCCTCATTGATGATCCCCCGCATGGCGAGCACTGCCTTGGTATGCATTTGACATACCCGCGACTCAGTCACCCCCAAGACCTTGCCGATCTCCGCCAAGGTCATTGCCTCGTAGTAGTAGAGCGTCACGACCCACTTCTCCCGCTCCGGCAGGCGATTGACCGCGCGCGCCAGGATCTCCTTCATCTCCTCGGACTCGTAAGCCTCCACGGGCCCCACGGCCTTGGTGTCCTCGAGGGTCTCGACCAAGGACAGTCTGTCCCCGCGCTCGCCGTCGACCGACATCAGCTCGTCCAGGGCAATCAGAGAAACACTCGACAGCTGTGTGTAGGTGTGGTTGAGCTCGTCGAGCGAGACCCCCAGCTCCTCGGCAACTTCGGGGTCGGACGGCGGCCGCTTCAGCTTGTTCTCGAGGCTC
>JALZIO010000192.1 GCA_030860245.1 Actinomycetota bacterium
TGCCTGAGCGGTTTGAAACCGGCCCACAGGAGCCACGAGAAGGTCCCTCGATTCAGACCGGCGCACTCAGGGTGCCCGTGGATGACCCCAATTGCGGGGGTACAACTGGCGAAAGTGCCGGGTTCGACGCGAAGCGCTCCTTCGGCGCCCTTCGGGCACCCCACCCTCTGCGCCGCCCAGGTGCCGCGATCGACTTGTGATTCGAGTCAACGGCGCTCCCGCGTAAGTGGCCCAAGCTGTGTCCCCCTTCCGCTCGAGGAAACGATGCGGAACGGCGAAGCGGGTCAGCGCTCCTGCGGCGTCACACAGCACCCGGGCCGCTCGACAGATCGGATTCGAAGACACCGATCGAGGTGGGAGAGGTCGACGGCGGGAGCCCACGCTGTAGCGTGTCTGGCGATGTCGGTGTTCGGCGATTTTGTGAAGCTCCGCCGCGAAGAACTAAACCTCGAACAAACCGATCTCGCCCGGGAACTCGGAGTGCAGCAGCAGACCGTCTCCAAATGGGAAAAGGCAAGCGCCGTTCCGAAGCCAGAGCGGATTCGACGACTCGCCGAAGTGCTCCGAGTCGATGTCGCGGACCTCATGAAATATGCCGGTTACCTGGCCGAGGGCGATTCGGAAGAGGCGCAGGCCGGAGAACCGTTTCATCTCCTCCTGGGGCAGGTGGGCCGTCTCACGAACGATCAGTTGATTGTTCTCATCGACCAGGCATGGGAGGAGTACCGACTTCGCCTCGGATTCAGCTTGGAACACCCTCATCGACGACCGGGGAAGACGGCCCGCCTCTGACGTTCCGGTCGTCGCATCCCTGGAAGGGTACCGAGCACACTTCAAAGGTGTGCAGTTAGTGAGGAGAGGGTAGGCCCGGACCCGACGACGACGCCGGGCTTGAGACACAGGCCAGTCGGAGGCGGACTGACATGGGCTTGTTGCTGACCCTCTCGGCGTCGATGAACTCGCTCGCCGACGCTGTTCTCCGGTTGCGCCGATGGGGCGCCTCGTGAACGATCCGGGGACCTCACCTGCGACGACGAGACGACGCCAGGAGGAGTCGCTCCGGCGAGCCGACGGTCCCGGCCACCACAACCACCCAGGCCGGGGAGGACCGATCGGTGTCCCGGGGCCGGGGCCTGCTGGTCTGGAGGGACGCCGCCCGGCCGAAATGGCCATGAACTCTGAGCGGCGCACGAGTGATTCGGCGCTCGTCGTGGCGGTGGCACGGCGCGACCAGGCGGCGCTCGCTGAGCTTCACCGGCGGCACGGGGGGAGCCTGTTCTGTGGCGCGCTGCGGGTGCTGTCGGTTCGCACACTGGCCGAAGAGGTGGTTCAGGAGATCTTCCTCCGGCTCTGGGAGCGTCCTGAGCGGTTCGACCCGTCCCGGGGAACATTGCGCTCGTTCCTGTTGGCCGAGTGCCACGGCCGAGCAATTGACATCGTGCGGGCTGAGAAAGCACGCCGACACCGTGAGGAACGCGCCATGAATGCAGAGGGGGCCGCCTACGTCAACGAAGACGACATCCTGGATTTCGTTGTCGGCCAGAGGCTACGGGAGGCTGTAGCAAACCTCTGTTGCCCCGAGCGGGAGGCAATCAGCCTCGCCTACTTCGGAGGCCACACCTATGCACAAGTCGCGTTGATCCTCGGCGTCCCCGAAGGGACGATCAAGAGCCGCATCCGCTCAGGGCTCACTCGGCTCCGCACTGCTGTCGTCGAAGCGGGGATTGATCCCCGCGCCGCCAACATTGCCCCGTCGTCGGTGCAATCGTGACCACCTCCGCTGTGGTCGTGCCGTTCCCCTCCGGCGAAAAGCGGCCTTGCCCTGGGCCCATAGTCAGGGATGGAGTGCTGGGGCCGTACGCCCGGTCGCGGGGTGGGTGTTGGCCCTAGCTTTCGGTTTCGCCGCCAGCGCTGCGAGCGTGGCTGTCATCTACCGGCTATTCGCGCCGACCTCCCTGGGCTGGCGGAGCATCGCCCGGGGGGGCGGCGGCGGCCGGGCGGAGCTATCTCGGACCGCAACGGAACTCGGGAAATCGGGAATAGCTACACGCGATTCGGTGCATTATCGCGACTAAAGGAAGCGTTATTCGATCCCGTTAGACGGGATGTCCACCGTCGAATGCGCTGGTGCCACGGTTTCTAGCGGCTCCCTCGTGTCGTAGCGGCGCATTGTTGAGCCAGTGTGCAGCGTCCAGAGGCCTGGCACCCCCGGCTACTCGTGGGATGAGAGGTCACTTCGGCTCCTTCCATGATCGTTGCCTCGCTCCCGCCTAATGGGAAATAATCCCGTGTAACGGGAAGGGGCGATGTGGACCAGACAGCGGGAGGCAACGTCGTGCAGCTCCGCCTGGTGGCGGCACCAGGCGACCTCGCCGAGCGGACGTTCCTCGAG
>JALZIO010000206.1 GCA_030860245.1 Actinomycetota bacterium
CGACATGCCCGCCGAAAAAAAGCATAGGGAATGGACCGCCGAGACCTACGGGTGGGCCAAAGCCTTGGACCCGACTCGACTCGTGGTCGACAATTCCGCTTGTCCCCCGAACTTTCATATCGAGTCCGACATCAACGACTACCACCTCTACAAGGCGATGCCGGATCACCAGGGTGAATGGATGGCGTGGACCTCGGCGTGGGCCGCCTCTCCGGCCGGCACCTACAGCCTGCATGGGGACGGAATGCGGCGCGGTGACGAACCTTTGGTGCTTTCCGAGTTCGGCAACTGGGGTCTGCCCGACATCGCAAACCTTGTCGACGAACGCGGTGAATACCCGTGGTGGTTCGACACAGGACGAGAGCACAGCGGTGGAATCGTCGAGCCGCGCGGCGTCGAGCACCGGTGGCAGGAATGGGGCATGGACGAGGTGTTCGGCTCCTACAAAGATTTTGTAGCCCACAGCCAGGACGCACAGTTCGACGCCATGAAATTCGAGATCGAAGACATGCGCAGGCATCAAGCCATCGTGGGATACGTAATCACCGAGTTTACCGATCTGCATTGGGAATGCAACGGGCTTCTCGATATGGCGCGCCGGCCCAAGTCGTATCACCACCGGTTCAAGGAGGTAAACGACCTCGACGTGACGTTCGCCACGTGTCCGCCCGTTCACCGGCTTCGCTCGGGCGAGAGTTTCAACACTGAGGTGATGGTGTCGCACTACTCCCACGCAGACCTCGACGCCTGCCGGGTGAGGTGGACTCTCCCCGACCTCGGTTTGGACGGCGCGCTGAATGGTCCTCGGAGCCTCCCCGCCGGCCGTGTTGCCCGGCTCGGGTCGGTGGCTTTCGGCGCGCCGTCCGTCGACGCGCCGGTGCGAGTGCCTTTGCATCTCTGGCTCGAGGATCGATGGGGCCGGACCATCAACCACAATTCCCACGAGCTGCTTCTGTGGCCGGAGCGTGCGGTGCCGGGTTCGGCACGCCTTTGGGCGCGCGGTCCGATTGGACCCGCGCTCGAGGAGACTGGGTGGAGCATCGAGAACGATCCGGACGCCGCCGACATCGCGGTAACGGATAAGTGGGACGACGACGTCGACAGATGGATACGTGCAGGGGGGCGCGCCCTGATGCTGGCGGGAGGTGAGAATGCGTTGCCCGAAGGTGTGGCTCTGAAGGTTCAAGGGCGCGCCGGGAGCATGTGGGAGGGCGACTGGGCTCAGGGCATGGGCTGGTTGCGCCCGGCGCTGACGGAGGAGCTGTCGCTCCGTCCGAGGATGGACTTCTCGTTCAGCGGCCTCACTCCCGAAGAGGTCGTTACAGGCTACGCGCCCGCAGAGAACCGGGATCTGCTTGCCGGCTTCTATGTCGGGTGGGTGAGATCAACAGTTGCCACGGGGGGGGCCTTCTCGCATGGCTCCGGAGCAGGCAAAGTCTGCACGCTCCCACTGGCGCCGGCCTACGGCGCCGATCCGCTGGCAACCGAATTGACGCACCGGCTCATCCAACTACTCGGCGCGCCGGAATTCGCGCCGGCCAAGAAACTCTAGACCGGTCAAAGGCTCAGTTCGCTCGAGATTTGCGCCCAGCTCAAGCTGTTACCAATTCCTTCCGATACCGCTATATGAGTAGCCATCCGCACCGAGAGTTTCCCGAATCAGAGACCCCTGGACCTGCCCGGATGTCGGGCATAGGCCGCTCTTACCTGCACAAATCCTACTTCTTGAAATTGCTCCTGCTTGGCTTCGGCTACGGCATCTCTGCCAAAGTCGGCCTCCTATTCGCAGCCTTTCACCTGAACGTCTCGCCGGTATGGCCGGGTGCCGGAGTCGCACTCGCCGCCCTATTCCTTGGCGGAAAGAAGCTGTGGCCGGGAATCGTCCTTGGTTCACTTGCCGCCGATCTGACGTCGGGCATCTCAGTCCTTCCGGCCCTCGGAAACGCAACAGCTAACAGCGTTGAAGCTCTGGCCGGCGCTATCCTGCTTGCACGGTTCTGGCAGTTCTCTCCCACCATGAAACGCATGCGAGATGCCTTATCCCTCGCCGTCGTGTCTGCGCTGACCCCCCTGCTGGGCGCGTTGATCGGAATCGGCGCGCTGGTGGCAACGGGTACAATCCCGGTCTCGCAGGCCTGGTATAGCTACCGGTTGTTTTGGTTCGGAGACGCCCTGGGTTGTCTCCTGTTCGCTCCATTGATCTTCGCTGTTACCAAGTCCTTCGACTGGACATGGCGCAACTTCCTCCATGTGGCGATAGCGATCGCGCTAATGGCTGCCGTAACGTTCGTTCTTCTCGTCCACTTCCCGAGCTACTTCCCCTTCGCCTTCATTCTGCTGGCTGGAATCGTGATTACTTTGAAACTTCGTCAAGTCGGAGCTGCCGCCACTTCAGTAACCGTTTGTGGAGTATCGATCTGGGTGGTTCTTCATGGTGCAGGCAACCCGTCAAGCCTGTCTCTTGCGAGCGCAGCCATTACCTTGCAGGTAGCGACGGCCGTCGTCGCGGCAGCGCTTATTCTAGTGGCGACGCTGCTCTATGAGCGAGATCATGAGCGGACTTTCCTTAGGGTGGTCCTTGAAAATCTTGGCGACGGCATTGTTGCTTGCGACGCCAAAGGAATACTGACGTTGTTCAATCGCGCCAGCCGGGAGCTACACAACCTCCCCGCGACCCCGATCTCAAGTGGGGAGTGGGCAGAGCATTACGATCTCCGCCGGGTCGACGGAGTTACGCCGCTGCCGACGGAGGAGATACCGCTCTACAGGGCGTTCCGTGGCGAGGATGTCCACAACGCAGAGATCGTCATCGCCCCAAAGAACGACTCGCCAAGAGCTCTTGTGGTCAGCGGCCGCTCCATCCACGACGGCGATGGCGCCCTCCTGGGTGCCGTTGTCGCGATGCATGACGTCACCGAGCGGAGAAAAGCGGAAGCTGCTCTCAGCCACCAGACCATGCACGACCCGCTCACCGCCCTGCCGAATCGACTGCTGCTGCACGATCGGATCGAGCATGCGCTTGCCGGCCGGGGGCGCCAACAGGCGCCAATGGCCCTGTTGGTGCTCAACCTTGACGATTTCAAGAGCGTCAACGATAGCGTTGGACGTGAGGCGGGTGATCGGGTCTTGGTGACTTTCGCCGACCGTTTAGAAGCCTCGTTGAGACCCGGCGATACGATTGCTCGCCTTGATGGTGACGAGTTTGCCGTGTTGCTCGAAAACACGACACAGGATCAGGCAGTCGCCATCGCCACACAGATCCTCGGAATTGTGCGCACGCCGGCTCCAGCCCATGATCAGTCCATCTCCGCCGACGCCTCCATCGGCATCGTGGTGAGTGAAACCGAAGGCAGCAGCAAAGATCTGCTTCACAACGCCGACCTTGCGATGCATGCGGCAAAGACCAGCGGCAAAGGCAAGATCCAGCTCTTCGAGTCCTCCATGCACGAGGCGCTGGTCGAGCGGTTGACCCTCGAGGCCGAGCTGCGTGAGGCGATCGCCCGGCACCAGTTCACCCTCCATTACCAGCCGATCGTCTCCCTCATCACCGGCCATCTCAAGGGTTTCGAGGCCCTCCTGCGCTGGAACCATCCACAGCGCGGAAACGTCTCTCCGATGACGATCGTCCCACTCGCCGAGAGCACGGGACTGATCGTGCCGCTCGGGGAGTGGATCCTGCGCACGGCCTCCCTGCAGGCTCGCCGGTGGGAAGACTCGCATCCACAGGCCCAAGGCCTCACGATGCACGTGAACATCTCGGTCATTCAGCTTGCCAGCCCCTCGATCACCGACGTCATCCACGGGGCCTTGACAGATGCAGGTCTGAGCGCAGAGCAGCTTGTGCTCGAGGTCACCGAGAGCGTCGTCATGAACCGCGGGGATGCACTGGACGTGCTCGACGGGCTGCACGCCAAAGGAATCCGATTAGCCATCGACGACTTCGGAACCGGCTACTCGTCTCTGAGCCGGCTTCACTCATTACCGATCGACAAGGTGAAGATCGACAAGTCATTCGTGGACGCAACCGCCAACGGTGAATCGGCGCCCATGGTCAGTGCGACCATAGCAATGGCCCATAGTCTCGGGCTTGAGACGGTGGCCGAAGGCGTTGAGAGCGCCGAACAGCTTCCCTTCCTGCAGCTTCATGGCTGTGACGAGGTCCAGGGCTACCTTTTCGGGCGTCCGGTGGGCGCCGCCACCATCGACGAGCTGCTGCGCGATCGGGGCGCGGGCCGTCTCTGGACCGACTTCCACCCTTCGCCGGTGAAGCGTCCACGCACGGCTCGGCGCGAGTAGGCCCGCCTTCAGGTGCCCGAGTGGGTGAGAGAGCCGAAACCATCCACTCGGCGCCACACACTCGGCCCCGACTAACCCTTCAGCCCGCTCCTTGCTACTCCTTCGATGACATATCTCTGCGCCAGGATGAACAGGAGCAGCACCGGAATGCTCGCGATGACTCCCCCCGCCATGATGATGGCGTAATTGGTCGTGTTGGCGCTCTGCAAGACCGCGAGGCCGGGCGGAAGCGTCCGGTTCTCGACCAGCACGAACAGCGGCCAGAGGAAGTCGTTCCAGTTCGTCAAGAAGCTGAGAATGCCAAGCGTCGCCAGCGCCGGCTTCGACAGCGGCATGATGATGCGAGAAAAGATATGCCAATGGTTGGCGCCGTCGAGCAGCGCCGCTTCCTCGAGCTCGTCGGGAAGGGTTATGAAGAACTGGCGCATGAAGAAGACGCCGAAGGCGGTTGCTGCCGTCGGGATGATGACGGCCATGAGGCTGTCTATCCAGCCGAAGGTATCAACGATGAGGTAGTTCGGTATGAGAAAGATGATAGGCGGGATGAACAACGTCGCGACGATGAGCCCGAAAATGAACTTCTTGCCTCGGAACTCGAGGCGCGCGAGGGAGTAGGCCGCCGTGGACGCCGTCGCGAGAACCAGCAAGGTATGGAAGACGGCCGATATCACGCTGTTGAGGAACCATTGCAGCACGGGCGTGTCCAGCGCGGGGTCCCGGATCGCGTCGTACCCCTCGGTCGAGAACGGCTGAGGAATCCAGGTGGGCGCCGCCGCAGTCGTGTCGGGGTTCGTCTTGAACGAGGTGATGACCATCCAAATGAAGGGCGCGACGTAGATCGCCGTCAAGACAAGAAGCGCGGCGTAGGACAGGTACCGCACCAGATTCGACGATCCGGGGCTGCCTCCGCCGCGACGGGGCGCTGTCGTTGCCTGGGCCATCAGTAATCATCCCCCCGGCCGAGGAACCTGAAGTTGAGGGCGCCGATGATCGCCAGTGCAGCGGCAAGGATGATGCTCATCGCCGCGGCGCTCCCCATGCGAAAGCGCCCCAGTCCCTCATCGGTGATGTACATGATGGCGGTGCGCGTATCCCCTCCGGGCGCACCCTGGGTAATGAGGTACGACTGCCCGAACACGTTGGCCGATGCAAGTATCGTGACCGTCGTCACGAACAGGATCACCGGCCGGAGCTGTGGCAGTGTGACGTTGCGGAAAGCCTGCCAGTTGTTCGCACCGTCGACCCTCGCCGCCTCGTAGAGATCGCGCGGAATCCCCTGCAAACCGGCAAGGTAGATGATGGTGTTGAACCCGAGCGTCCACCACACCGTCGCACCCACCAGTCCGATCCAGGCCCAGGGGAGGCCGTTGGTCCACGGCAGGTCACCCGAAAAGCCGATGCGACCCAGGTAGTAGTTGATCAAGCCAACGGTCGGATCGAGAAGATAGCGCCACAGAATGCCCACCACCGCCACCCCGAGCACATAGGGGGCGAAGTAGATGGCTCTGAACACCTTCTGCCCGGGGATCTTCTGGTTCAACACGATGGCAACCCCTAAGGGAAGAAGCACCAGTGGCGGAACACTGTAGAGCGTGAACTGCGCGGTCGCCGACATGCTCTGCCAGAACAAGGCCGCCGTCCCGGTCCCGCTGAACAGGTCGGTGTAGTTGTCCAGACCGGTGAACGGCTTGCCCGGCAGCAGGTAGTCCCAGTTGTGCAGGCTGATCCACAGGGCGGACACGAGCGGCACCAACACGAAGATGCCGAAAAGAATCAGGTAGGGCGCCATGAACAGGTATGGCGTGAGAGCACCGGCATGGCTCGCTCCCACGTCCCTGGAATTCCTGCGAGAGGATTTTGTCGCCCCCGCTGTCGTTGCCACGCGGTCAGGCCTGGTACTTCTCGGCGTTCTCCGCCAGGATCTCATCGGCCTGTGAGGCGGCATCATCGAGCGCCGCCTGCGGCGCGCTCTTGAGAAGCACCGCCTCCTGGACCCCCCTCTCGATGATGTCGTCCACATCCCCGATTCCCGGGACGGGTGGCGGGAAGTGCACGTAGTCGAGCTGCTCGGCGAGCGCAGACTGCTCTTGGAGCTTCTTGAACGCTGCGCTCTCGCGAACTGAGTTCTGCGCCGGCACCTGCCCCGACTGAGCCCATTCCGCGGAGTGGTCGATGACCCAGTTCACGAACACCTTCGACGCATCGATCTTGTTCGGGTCTTGATCCTGCTTGTTGGTTATCACGAAGTTGTGCGAGCTCGCCCACGCGGCCCTCTCGGTGCCGATC